>JBBRKB010000022.1:0-17050 GCA_038218385.1 Cytophagales bacterium
CAACTAAGTTTTATGGGACGTTATTCATTAGACACATACAATGAGCAACGCGAAACAAAAATGGCCAACAGCTATACCAATCAACCACGCGGTGCTTATGGAATTATTAATCTAAAACAATATGAACGTAACATGGATTTCTTGCTGACCTATGACAAGACATTTGGTCTTCTAAAACTTGCCGCGTCTGTTGGAGGAAATACGCGTTATAATCAACAAAGTAATGTTACGACAAAAACCAAGGATAAAACGGGTCTGGTAACTCCAGGAGTTTATACACTTAGTAATATCGCCAACACAGATCTTGACTATGGAAGCGGTGTTTATAAAAGAGCTACCAATAGTGTTTACGGATTGATTAACCTGGGCTACAAGGATTTTATTTTCCTAGATCTGACAGGTCGTAATGATTGGTCAAGTACATTGCCGGAA
Organism: Cytophagales bacterium; assembly: GCA_038218385.1. Lineage (GTDB taxonomy): Bacteria > Bacteroidota > Bacteroidia > Cytophagales > Cyclobacteriaceae > JBBRKB01. The sequence continues at coordinate 433 of JBBRKB010000022.1, forward strand.
GAAAGTCGTTCTTATTTTTATCCATCAGCTTCATTGAGTGTTGTACTTAACGAAGCTTTCAAAATGCCCAACAGCATTAACCTACTGAAGCTAAGAGGCGGTGTGGCTCAGGCGGGCAACGACACAGATCCGTATCAGTTGCACTCAGTGCTGGATCCTGTGGAAGCATGGGGGAAAATAACACGTCTTTCAAAATCAGGAAGAATTTTATTGCCGAATCTAAAACCCGAAAAAGCTACTTCGTATGAGGGCGGATTAGATCTAACCTTATTAAACAACCGATTAAAATTTGGCGCAACCTATTACTACTTAGAAAATGTAAATCAAATTCTATCAAATCAAATTGCGCCATCAACAGGATATACCAGTCTTAACTTTAATGCGGGTTTACTTACGAGCAAAGGGATTGAACTTTCGATAGGAGGAACACCCATTGAGAAGGGTGACTTCAGACTAGATGTAAATCTTAACTACTCAAAGAACGAATCCGTTATAGAAGAGCTTGCGGAAGGTCAGGATATTTTCACATTCTGGACAGATGCAAAAGGTGGTGCCTGGACCTATGTAGGTGATAGGATAGGTGATCTCTATGATGCGGAGCTTGTTACGGTAACAGATAAAACTTCACCTTACTTCGGCTATCCCTTACTTGATGAAGAGGGATCATGGCAACGCGTATCAGCGGTCAATTCAAAAAACAAGATTGGGAATTACAATCCTGATTTTTTGATCGGCATGCAAACATCGTTAAGTTATAAGCGATTCTCACTTAACCTTTCATTTGACTGGAGAAGTGGTGGTGAGTTTGTTTCACAAACCTATCGTTACAGTGAGTCAGACCTAAAGTCACAGAGATTCCTGGATAACTTAATTAATCCGGAAGGAAGACAGGGTGATGAGCTGCGCGATTGGCTAGTGGCTAATGATAAAGACTTGATTATGGTTAGCGGCAACCAGTTCAATATTGTAGGCGGACCAACTGCTGAATATGGTGGACTACCATTTGAAGCCTATGGAAGCTCATTTCCTTATGGTGTATTTAACCCGGGTGTGATAGCGGAATATGATGCCAATGGTGACATCACCGGATATGTGGAAAATCTTGGCGGCGCGGGAACAAAAATTATTCCGTACGGTGATAATTACCCCTGGGACTTTACCAGCGCAGCCACCTTTGATGCTTCTTTTATTAAGCTAAGGGAAATTTCACTGGGTTATGCTTTGCCAACCAAACTTGTTAGTCGCATGGGTATAAGGTCTGCAAATTTTGCTGTGTACAGCAGAAACATAATGTTGTGGACGGCAGCAAAAATCGGAATTGATCCAGAGACAGCCTTTCAACAAGAGTCAAGCCTCCAGAATGGTGGAATGCAATTCAAGCAAGGGATTGAACGCTATAACGTGATTCCGTGGGTAATTCCTGTTGGTTTTAAACTCAACCTTACGTTTTAAATTTAACAACTATGAAAACAATTCAAATAAAAAATATAGCAGCAGCTGTTTTGTTTCTATCGATGTTAATCTCGTGTGAAGATTTGACAGAACTGAATCAGAATCCCAACGGGGTTGATCCCACTATTGTAAATCCTAATTTGGTATTGCCAACGGTGTTGACTGAGACATCCAAATCATTTGTGAATCTTGGTTTTGGAATTATTGGTGGTGTCATGCAGCATACACAAAAAGATGGATGGTGGAGCGACCATAATAATTATGAGTGGAGCAATCAGGACTGGAGTTCATACTATGCAATCCTCGCAGATAATCAATTGGTATATGATAGAGCGGTTGAATTGAATTATGAATTTCATCAAGGTGTGACATTGGTTGTGAAGAGCATGATGTTTGGATTAATCACCGACCTATGGGGTGATGCTCCTTACACCAGTGCGCTGAAAGGTGAGCAACTAGGCAACAACCTACGCCCCACGTATGACACGCAGGAATCAATTTACACTGGTATATTAGCTGATCTTGAAACAGCAAAAACGCTGTTGTCCAAAAGCCGATCTGAATATGAGGGAATTGTTGGCGATGTAGATGTAATTTATGGTGGCGATCCGATGTTATGGAGAAAACTTGCCAACTCATTACAACTGCGCTATCTCATGCGCATCTCAGGTAAGAAGCCAGATGTTGCTAAGGCCGGAATTGAGAAGATCACAGGAAATCCAAGCACCTATCCTATTATCACTTCTTCAAGTGAAGATGCAACAATGTCTTTCCCTGGCAATAGCACGAACACGGCATGGCCCAACAATACTGTGTTCGATGCCAGTCAAAGTAATTTTAGCAGAACAAAAATGGGTGCTACATTAGTAGAGACACTTCAAGCAATCAACGACCCGCGCCTAGGTGTATGGGCAGCTAAAGTAAAAATACCCTTAGTGGTTGATGCAGCTTTTCCCGCCGGCACAGATGAAATTGTTGAGATCAATGGTCAGAAATATCGTCACATGGCACCGAATGTTGTGGGCACTACACCTGTCAATACCGATCCTGAGTATGTTGGATTGCCTGCTGGTTTATCTGGCTTACCTTTTATTTATAATTTTAATCCCACGGCAAATCAGGGTGCATTTAATCCCCACGTCTCTCAGTTAAATGATATTTACAAACAAGCATCTGGTCCTTTACTAAAGGCGAGATTAGCCTCTGCTGCAGAAGTTAATTTTATTCTTGCAGAAGCGGCTATTAAAGGATGGAATGTTGGTGATGCGCAATCCTACTATGAAGATGGCGTAAAAGCTTCATTGGAGACATGGAAAGTTGGAGGAGACTACGCTACTTACATGGCAGAAGCCGGAGTTGCTTTCGATGGTACACTTGACCAAGTAATGCAACAAAAATGGATTGCTAGTTGGACATCAGCAACCGAATCATGGTTTGACTATCGCAGAACAGGTCTTCCGGATTTATTGGCTGGCCCTGCGGGAATGAGATCTAAATTACCCGTACGATTTTATTACATGACGAACGAATTAAGACTTAATGAGGCCAGCGCAACAGAAGCACTTGATAAACTTGAGGTCACAAATTTCTCACAGGCTGATGGTGAAAATAGCGCATGGTCAAAACCCTGGCTGCTACAGGGAACAGGGAAACCTTGGTAATTTAGTTAGTTGATTTATAAATGTTGGGTTCAGCGGGGTTAATAGCCCCGCTGATTTTTTTACATTAACCTGTGATAGAGAAAATGTTTAAGCATAAGAAAATTATTTTTGGAAGCGCGATCGCATTAATCGCATTGTGCACTGGATTTTTATGGGAAGGGAAATTCGAAACCGATCATCATGATCATACGGATCAGTACCACTCACATTCGCATCATGAAGCCGCTGAGGGATCGGTAAAAATATTCTTGCCATCGCCAGAACCAGATCGTGTTATCCTAAACCTCACAGAAACTCCCGAAACATCAATCGCCGTTAATTGGCGCACAGATACTACTGTGGTAAATGGTTTTGTTGAATGGGCGCAAGCTACACATGGCCCTGAATTTCTGAATTCAGTTACCAGACTTCCTGCGTCAATGGAGAAGTTGAAAGTAAAGCATGGAGACGAACCGGAGGTAAATGCTCATTACTTTTCCTCCATCATTGCGAAACTATCAGCAGGGAAAAAATATGTTTACCGGGTAGGAAATGACCATGCATGGAGTGAATGGCACCAGATTAAAATGCCTGACCCCACAGATAAATTGTCGTTCATTTATTTTGGCGATGCACAAAACGATATTAAATCCATGTGGTCTCGTGTTATTCGTGAAGCGTACAAGACAATGCCGCAGGTTGATTTTATGTTGCATGCCGGTGATTTGATTAATCGCTCCGATCGCGACCAGGAATGGGGCGAGTGGTTTTATGCTGGCAACTTTATTCACGCCACCATCCCCAGTGTGATGACGCCAGGTAATCATGAATACGGGAAAGGAGTAATACTTTCACCACAATGGCGACCTCAATTTAATCTTCCTACCAACGGACCTAAAGGATTGGAAGAGACCTGTTACGCGGTAAATTATTCTAACCTCAAAGTTATTTCGCTCGATGCGGAGCAGATTGATGAGTCACCTTACTATTTAGGAAAGCAAGCAAGATGGATTGACTCTGTTCTCACCCACGATCCACGCAAATGGACAGCCATTACATTTCATTATCCGGTATTTTCTACGAAGCCGAATCGTGATAATAAAAACCTTCGAGAAAAATTCAAACCTATTTTTGATAAACATAAAGTTGATATTGTTTTACAAGGACATGACCATGCGTATGGCCGTGGTATGGTGAACAATGTACCATCAGGTGTTGGTGTTAACGATAAAGTTTCAGGCACGATGTACGTTGTGTCAGTAAGTGGCCCGAAGATGTATGATATCTCTGATGATCCGTGGATGCAACGAAGAGCACGGAACACGCAATTGTTTCAGATCATTACCATTCAGAATTCTACACTTTCGTATAAAGCGTATACCGCCACTGGAGAATTGTATGACGCATTTGATTTACTCAAATCAGAAAACAAACAAAACAAATTGGTGAACCGAATTCCGGAAAGCAAAGAGCGGTTGTGATAATTCGGTTTTGTATTGCGCATTTAATTATTCGTCATTCGTCCTTTGTAATTTGTCCTTTTTTTGCCTGCAGCATATCCACTGATTCTAATTTGCGGTATTTCACCTCTCTTATGCGCAATGTGTGAAAGGGAAATGGTGTACATTGGATAGATTTACTCTGACTAATAATGAAGTCAAAACATGAAATATCCATCAGCAACACAGACCTAATGGAATGGTAAATAAAAATGGATATTCCCTGTCTGCCGACAGGCTGGCATCTGTCTACTATTCTAAAAATTATTAACAGATGAATTGCATGAAAAAACTAGGCGCTACAATCCTGATTTATTTTTGTCTGATTATTTCTCCTGCCTTCGCCCAAGACTTCAAAGTAGGTGCGGCCGTCAGGGTTATTACCCCAAGTCCATTATTGCCTGTGTCTGGTGGAATAGGGAAACCAAAAGAATCACACGCGAAGAAAGGTGACCTGTTTGTGAGAGCGATTGTGTTAGAAAATAAGACGACACGGATTGCCATTGTAAGTATTGATAATTTGGGATGGCCATCTGCACTGGCTGATAAATCAAGGGCATTGGTTAAGACTATTTCTCCAGAAAATATTTTGATTGCAGCAACACACACTCATAGTGCTCCCGATGCTTATGGTTTTCCAGATGAGACAGGAAAAAACTATGCTGATCTTGAATACCTTGATTGGTGCGTAAAGCAAACAGCAGATGCAATCAATGAAGCTATAAGTAAACTGGCGCCTGCTTCTTTAAAGATTGCTGTCGGTGAAGCAAAAGGGAAAATTGCTTTTAACTATTACGCTCCCGATCTGTATGATCCTCGCTGCGGTGTAATTCAGGCGATTGCTGAAAGTGGTGCAAATAAAGGTAAACCTATTTTTACGCTGGTTAATTACGCCATTCATCCGGAGGTACTGGGATCAGAACGAGGGATCTTGAGTCCCGACTTATGTGGCCCACTATATGACCGCATTGAAGCGAATGGTGGTGGCGTTGCTATTTTTCTTAATGGTGCGCAGGGTGGCATGGTCACAGCAGATGTTCGGGCAGAAAATGGAACGCAGAACAATACCTGGGAGGAATGCATTCGCATAGGAAATCTTTTGGCGGATGAAGCACTAAGAATAGTTGAGAATGCACCAGTGCAAATTAATCCTGAATTAAAATGCGCTTCACGCACGATTAAGTTTCCCATTGATTCGGAGATCATGTTGTACATCCTGAAAAATTCACCCTTGAAGATGAAAACAGTTAACGGTAATTTCATTCCATCACAATTAAACTTTCTAAAAATCGGATCGGCAAGAGTTTTATCCATTCCAGGTGAAGCACTCCCTAATATTGGATATTATGTGAAGAGAAAAATGAATACAGATCAGGCATTTCTGTTTGGTCTTACCAATGATGCGTTGGGTTATATGCTCACGAAGGTTGACTATAATAGTTTTAAGCGATACGATTATGTAACGCGAACAAGCTTAGGTGAAATGACAGGAGAAATTTATATTGAAGAAGCGCTTAAAATATTAAAAGAGGAAAATTAAATTCAGTTAAAAAAAGTAGTATGAGAAAAATAGCATTTTTAAATTTTTCAATGACGTTCATATTTATCACCTGTTTTATTATACAGGGAAACGGACAAGCCGATGTTAAACCCGAAACGGCTTTGCAGTCGTATCTGAACAATGATGATAAAATGTTTCAATGGAAAGTGAGGGAAACCTACAGCATTGGTGACGTTCAGGTTTTCAGTCTCATGTTGACATCACAACAGTGGCACGAATATGTTTGGACGCATGAATTGATTGTCTTAGTGCCAAAGGAAATTAAATACGATGGTGCGTTATTATTCATAACAGGAGGCAGCAATAAAAAAGGGATTCCAAACTGGACGAAGCAGGATGATAAGTTCACCAAAGCAATCAGTTCACTGGCGTCAAAAAATAATGGCATCGTAGCGGTGTTGCGTCAAACACCCAATCAACCGCTCTATGGGAAGCTTACAGAAGATGCGTTGATTTCGTATACCCTTCACAATTTTAAAGAAGATGGAGACTATACATGGCCTTTGCTTTTCCCTATGGTAAAGAGTGCAGTTAAAGGAATGGATGCTGTTCAGGAATTTGCTAAAACGAAATTTAATCATTCGATAAAAACGTTTGTCGTGTCTGGTGCTTCCAAACGGGGCTGGACAACCTGGCTTACCGGCGCCAGCGATCCTCGGGTAGCGGCCATTGCACCTATGGTTATTGATATATTGAACATGCCGGTGAATCTTGATTACCAGGTGAAAATGTTTAATGGTTATAGTGAACAGATTGAAGATTACGTGAAGTTGGAAATTCCTCAAACAGCACGTTCAGAAAAAGGTGCTGCTATAACAACGATGGTCGATCCTTACTCCTATCGTAAAAAACTGACCATGCCGAAAATGATTTTTATGGGAACAAATGATCAATACTGGACCGTTGATGCGATCAAACATTACATTGATAGCATTCCAGGACAAAATTATATTCACTATGTTCCGAATGTCGGGCATGATCTGGGCGATAAAAGAGAGCCGCTTGATGCGCTGAGTGCATTCTTTGGTAATACAATTTCCAACACACCATACGCAGAGTGCCAATGGGATATTGCTTACACCAAGAAGGGGATAACATTAAAAGTAAAAACAACACCAGCGGCATTGATAAGTGCATCACTTTGGTCAGCTGATTCGGATGACACAGATTTTCGTGATAACAAATGGACGGGGCAAGAGATCGTAATGAAGAAAAAGAAACCTGTTTTGGTGACCACACCGACCTATCCAACTAGCGGCTATCGCGCATTCTATATTGATCTGAAATATAAAGATCCTAATGGTGGTGAATACTCAGAAACTACCCGAATGTTTGTTGCCGATGAAGATGAGGTATTTGTGAAGTAATAATTCCACATAATGAAAAGAATATTTCTCCTTCAGTTTCTGCTGTTAACGTTTTTCGTAGCGTTTGGTCAGCGCGCTGAAGAGTTACGAAAAAATTTGCTTGCCCCATCAAGTTCAGTGATGGTGGCAGCTCACCGAGGAGCGCATGCTATACACCCTGAAAATTCCATTGGCGCAATACAAGAGTCCATTCGACTTGGAGTTGATATAGCTGAAATTGATGTGAAAGTTTCGAAGGATGGTATACCGTTTTTAATGCATGACAGAACCATGGATCGAACCACAAATGGTAAAGGTGATCCGGAGTTGCTCACATGGGAGGAACTACAACGTTTTAGCATTGTAGATAAAGGCAAACAAACACACCTGAAAATTCCATCACTTGAAGAAGCGCTTAATGCGGCAAGTGGAAGAATTCTGGTCGACCTTGATCTCAAAACAGAGAGGATAAGTGACATCGTAAGAATCGTAAAGAAAACGAATACGAGTGATATTGTACTATTTTTTGATAGTGACTATGCAACCTTGTCTGCAGTTAAAAATGCGAACAAAGATTTTTTCATTATGCCTCGTGTGTATTCAATCAACGAGATAGATTCAGTTGTCACGTTATTCAATCCTGTTATTGTTCACGTTGATTTTGATTGCTACAGCCGGGAGAGTGCTGCACTAATAAAAGGTAGCCCTGCAAGGATATGGATTAATGCATTGGGTGAGCCGGATAAAGATTTTAGAAAGGGTAAAATAGAAAGTTCACTTGACAAGCTTTTACGTTACGGCGCTGACATTATTCAAACGGATGAGCCCGAATTGTTATTAAAGATTCTTACGAAAGAAGGATACAAATGAAATAGGCATTTCAATCACCACCAAGTAAATAAAAAATACCAGTCCATGAAGACACAGCATTTATTTTTTCTTTCACTCATAATGTTCATCAGTTGCGCGAAGAAAAATGAAGTGGCACCGAAAGATTTTCAGTCTCAAATTATTTTCCCCTATCAGAGTGAACATGTGCATGGGTCAACATTGGTAGAACTTCCCAACGGTGACATCCTCACAGCCTGGTTCCAAGGCTCAGGCGAAAGGTGGGCGGATGACGTGCGCATAATGGGATCGCGTTTGGTAAAAGGTGATACGGCATGGTCGGAACCATTTCTTATGGCGGATGTGCCTGGGTTTCCGGACATCAATCCTATTTTATTTTTAGATACTCAAAAGCGTTTGTGGTTGATGTGGTATCCCGTACTGGCGAATCAATGGGAGACTTCTATACCTATGTACAGGATTAGTGAAAATTATTCTGCGCCCGGCGCTCCAGAATGGAAGTGGCAAGACATACTCTTTGTTAAAGTTGGAGATAAAACAGAGCGTGGTATTCAACCTGATGACAAATTTGTAAAGCAGGTTGAAGAGCAGTTAAAGGATTATGAAGCGTACATGAATAACGAATTAAAATCTTCAATACCTGATAGTCTTTGGAAACCCCTAACCATTGAATGGGAAAAATATAAAGTGAAGATGGACAGTCTTTCAAAAGGGAATAATATGATTCGTGGTGGGAAGCTAAAGACAAACACGGGTTGGGATGAATCATCCGGTCTTGGGTATCCCTTAACACGGAGATTGGGATGGCAAACAAAAAACAAAGCCGTGTTTGTAGGAAATCGAATGATCATTCCTTTGTATTCAGATGGATTTGATTGCACATTGTTTGCGTTATCCGATGACGATGGTCAATCGTGGATGTTTAGCAATCCTGTACTTGGCGGAGCGGGCATTCAAGCAACAATTCTTATTGGAAAGAGCGGTACGTTAGTAGCATACCTTCGCGATAACGGTCCACCTCCACAAAGAATGCAGCGAACAGAATCACATGACAATGGATTAACCTGGACGATTGCTAAAGATGATATACTACCCAACCCGGGTGCAGGATTTGATGCCGTAACACTTCCCTCCGGAGAATGGTTGATTGTCTTCAACGATACAGAAGAGGAACGATACAATCTTACCGCTGCATTATCGGATGATGAAGGGAAAACATGGAAATGGAAAAGATCAATCGAAAATGATACGCGCAAAGAAAATGCAACATCAAGCCATTATCCTTCGGTGATCATGGGCAACGATGGACGATTTTATGTATCCTATAGTTACCATCGTGATGACATCAAGCCGGGTAAGACAATCAAATATTGTGCGTTCACTTTAGCTTGGTTAAAAAAGGGTGATGAAAAAAAATAATGTTTTAGTAGCATGCCTTATCATGGCCATGGCCTTTGGAACGGCCTGGGCGGTGCGTGGTAAATTTGGTCACGAACAAGGCGCTGCATGGGCTGGAGGGATTGGTGCAATGGCCCTTCTGTTGGTTGCCAAGCGAAAGGATTGGTATAATAATATTTTTAAAATTTCTCTTGCAGCCGCTTTTGGCTGGGGCATTGGCGGAATGATTAGCTATGGTGCTGTTGTGGGTTATGCAAGAGCAGATGATTTTGTCAATGTCTACTATGGGCTGCTCATGTTATTTGTCATTGGTGGTCTGTACGGATTTCTTGGTGGCGGATTGTTTGGACTCACGCTTATCGACACGAAAGAAACAAAGGTTAACTGGTCTACCTTGATTGCCGAGATGGTGGCATTTGGTTTACTCACCTATGGGTTCCTTATCAATCAATTAGAATTATTGATGACGCCACCACGTTCTGAATTATGGGCTGCATGTTTCGGAGCATGCATTCCTTTAGGCTGGTACATATTGAGAAAAAATCATCGCGGAGTTTTGAGAGTGGCCTTGTGGTCTGCATTGGGCGCCGGTTTTGGTTTTGCCTTTGGCAATGCACTTCACGTGTTGGGGAGATCATTTCATTCGCCTTTTAACTTTTGGAATGTGATGGAATATTCAATTGGATTTTTTGGAGGCTTGGGAATGAGTTATGCAACGCTTACTTCAACATGGCCCGTGCTTGAGCGTCAACCGAAAAAATGGAATGTTATTATGGCTTCTTTGCTGGTTGTGTTTATTCCTTTAGTTCTTTGGAGCCAGTCTTTTGTCGCCAGCAAGTTTAAATTTATTCTCGACCTGGGAGGAAACGAGCAAACAATTTTAGCATTTCAATGGATTGGAATTGTCACTATTGTAATTTCTGCATTTGTTATTTTGAGAAATTATTTAAAGATAGAATTCAATTACGTTGATAGCAGAAACGTTTTTCTAATTTATATAGGATCGTACATACTGCTCAGCTTCCTGCTCACAGGAATTTATGCACATCCTATTGAACAGTACCTCTATCTTGCAAATGTTGCTGTTGTCTTGATTGTGGCCCCCGGGCTAAAGGAAACAAATCTCATAAAAGAAGAACGACCAATAACAATGTTTGCCGTAATGGCATTGTTGATTATCGTTATTGCGTTATTAGCATGGCTTGCATTTCAATTCAACAGCAAGCCAATGCCGGATGTGGGTAGGTTTCAATTATAGAATATTTCGCTTCAAGAGAAATTCACAGTCTCTGTTTGGCGACAACGAATTTCTTTCGGTACTCCATTGGTGTCACGCCTTTGATCTGCTTGAACTGACGGGCAATATTCTTGCTGTCGCTTAGTCCAAGCTCAAGAGCAATTTCAAATATTGACATGTCGGTCTCTAATAGTTTTTTTGTGAATTGCTCTATCCGTTGGTTATAAATATATTCATACACAGGATAGCCGGTAGTCTGAAGAAATCTTTTTTCCAGTGATCTTCTTGAAAGCGGAACCTCTTTCAGAATCTGTTCCACTTTCAGATTTTTATCCAGGTTTTGGTGTATGAATTTCAGTGCTGTAACGATGCATGCATCCTTACTGGCGAAGATGTCGGTAGAAAGTCTTGTGACTACTTGTGTTTGATGAACAACAATGTCTTCCCACGCTGAACAATTTTTTGTTTCTACCAACTGTTCCATTAATCGCGCAGCTTCGTAACCACCTTTCTCCGTGTCTAATGCAATACTCGATAGGGCGGGATCGGAGAGTTCGCAAATCATCTCATCATTGTCAACGCCCAGCACGGCCACTTCATCCGGTATTCTGATTCCTGCATGTCTTGCTGCTTCTGTAATATGATGTCCCTGATTGTCGTCACATGCCATGATAGCAATCGGCTTAGGTAGCGACTTTAGCCAATGGCTCAACTCCGAAGGTTTGTAATACCAAAGGTCTGCGCTTCGTGAATTTTTATGTTCATAATAATGGACGTTGTGCCCGGCCTCACTAATGCTCCGTGCGAATCCGCTGGCGCGTTCACGCGACCATACGATATCGTTGAAGCCATAGAAGGCAAAATTTGTAAAACCTTTTTTTAAAAAATATTCAGCGCCTTCCCTTCCCGTTTCACTGTAAGAACCTGTGATATTCGGTACCGTGTGCAATCTTTCTTTGAAGTCCTGCGCGATAACAGGAATGTTCTCTTTGGTAAGTACACTCACCTCATCGTCATCATGGAACCGGCCGATGAATCCATCGGCTCCCCATTCTTGCGCCCACTTTCGTATTCCGTTCATTCCGAGTTTTTCCCGATAGGAAAAGGGCATCCGGCAAAAGGTCCAGGGGCCGTGATCTTTGGAGTATCGCGTAATTCCACGGAGGAGATTTTTTCCATATTCCTCCTCGAAGTCGCTTAGTAGAATAATCTTAATCATTATCGTTGACGTTTAGGTTCTTTGCCAGTCACAACAGGACTGAAAGCACAAGCCGGTAGTCTGGCACAAAACTATTTTGCATCATTGAAATTACAGTAAAAAAACTACTTTACTCCCCAAAATTCAAGATTCTACAAAGTATTTTCAAGGGTAATAACGTAGTGAAAAGATGTATACAATTCTGGCACGTAAAGAAGCGAATGTTTACATTACACAAACATTTTATCAGGTAATGCTTGTGTTAAAAATAGATGACAGCTATGTTACCAAAAAGCCCGGACGATTATCGTCACACTGCCATTGCCGCGGATGTTTATAAACGCATTCGCAACCATCCGCTTTTCAATAATTTTTTCCTGACCGGATTAGGATATTGGCAGGGCCCTACATTTTCCCCCGCTCTAGCCACGGGCGTTCAAAATGAAAATAGGAAATGAATAGATGCAAGGTTGGAGTAGAGCGCAAGTCAATAGAAATTATATTCCGTATTTTGAGGTATATAAGTCGCTGAAAGTTCTTCCTTTATCTAAATCAAAACACCATTTTAACTTTTCATTTTAGCATCGACTCGCATGAAGCAAAATACATTTATTGTTCTGCTTATTTTTTTGATTTTCTTCGTCATCTCTTTTCTGACCAATATACTCGGTCCCTTGGTGCCGGATATCATCAACAGTTTTGATCTTAGTATTGGTCTTGCCGGATTTCTGCCTTTTTCTTTTTTTGTTGCATATGGTGTCATGTCTATTCCGGCTGGAGTGTTGATTGAAAAGTATTCTGAAAAGACAGTGATCATCGTGGCTTTCGTGCTTGCTTTTTTTGCGGCTTTACTATTTGCTCTTGTTCCGACATTTGAAATTGCGTTGACCTCATTGTTTTCAATAGGTATTGGCATGGCGATGCTTCAGGTTGTGATTAATCCACTGCTGCGCCAGGCGGGTGGCGACCAACACTTTGCTTTTAATTCTGTTATGGCCAATCTGTTTTTTGGTGCAGCATCATTTTTAAGTCCGTGGCTATACAGTTCATTGGTCAATAACATTCACACGGGCTCAACCAACACCATAATTAATATTTTTGATCAGCTTGTCACACCCGAATTAAAATGGATATCGCTTTATTGGGTCTTTGCGCTCACCTGCCTGCTCATGACAGCACTGATTGCATTCATCCGTTTTCCAAAAGTGAAATTGAATGAAAGTGAAAAAGTAGAAACAGGAGCAGTTCTAAAAGATCTCTTGCGAAATAGAACAGTCATTCTCTATTTTATCGGAATCTTCTGCTACGTGGGCTCTGAGCAAGGCATCGCCAACTGGATATCAAAATTTCTACAGCTTTATCACGGCATTGATCCTGCCACCAGAGGTGCTGAAGCCATTTCCTATTTCTGGGGACTGGTAACAGTAGGATGTTTACTGGGTTTGCTTTTATTAAAACTGTTTGACAGCCGTGCCGTGTTAAAAGTTTTTGCCAGTGGTGCCATGATCACCTTGATAGTTGCATTGTTTGGTACCGTTGAAGTAGCACTGTGGGCATTTCCTATTATCGGTTTTTTTCTTTCAATCATGTGGTCAATTGTTTTTTCATTAGGAATGAATTCGTTGCCTACACACCATGGCACAGTTTCCGGAATACTGTGTACCGGTATCGTTGGAGGTGCGGTGGTACCTTTGGTCATTGGTGGTCTTGCTGAAATCATTGGTTTACAATTCGCCATGCTCACAACCATCCTGACCTTGGGTTATATCTTTTCAATTGGCATTTGGTCGCGGCCTTTGGTTAATAATTCGATTGTAAAAAAGTGGACTGATATTTTTTCGAGTAGGACAGCTTCTTAACACAAAAGGGTTTATAGCAACCTATTGGCGGGAGCATCAATTTGTCTCCTAAATCCAATCATCCGGCACTATAAAATGGATAATTTTAAGAAACCGATTGACGGTTAAAAAATAACAACCTTGACATGGTCACCATCTTTCGGGTGCCAAGCAGAAACAATGTAACCGTTCTGTCGCGATGTTTTCTTTTATGCTGCTTAGTTAGTAATTAAAATTTTACTCAATCGCTATATCGAACCCAAAAATCATAACAGGCCTTTGCAACTTTAGCGATGATTAATTCCCGCTCGATTCGCTCTGCGTAGGAATCGGAAAGAAAAACTGAAATTGCTAGATGCTTTCCATTCGGCAGTGTAATGATGCCTACATCATTCGTTGCTCGTGTTAAATCATTATATGTACCTGATGATCCTGTCTTGTGTGCTACCCTTGTTCCTGTTGGCAACAAACCTTTAAGGCGTTTTGGTCCTGTTGGTGAGTCTGTCATCAACTTCAACAGAAGTGCTTTACTTTCCTTAGACAAAATATCCTTCGTGTAAAAAATCCTAAGAAGATTCGACATTGCTTTTGGTGTTACCCAATTTCTATATTGAATGGTGTCATTGGCAACTTGTACCATTTCAGTCGTGGCGATGGCGATATCTTTTATTCCGAGTTTGTGTATGTATTTATTCGCAGCGTCTGTTCCCCCCACTAGTCTTAACAAAACATCACACGCTGTCCCATCACTTTGCACAACATTGTATTCAACCAACTCGCTCAACTTCATAGCAACACCATCAGGAAATTTATCGCGTATCGGACTGTGGCCACCCAGTGGAATATAGTCTGCCTTATCCACATGTATGATTGTATCAAGCTTTAATTTTCCCCTATCAACTTTGTCAAGAACAGCCATCGCGATAGGAAACTTGTATACACTCTGCATGGGAAAATGTTTGTCATCATTGTAAGATACCGCTTCCCCGGTTTCAATAATGGTCGCATAAACTCCCAGGTTGCCACTTGTGCTTTTGGCTAACTCTTCGATTTGCAATTGAAGGGTGTTTTGGCCATGGGATGTAAGCGATATCGAAATAGCTACGCAAAGGAATGATAATTTTTTAGGAGACATTTTTAAAAGTAAATAAATGTGGATTTCAAAGATAGAATTTTAACGTTCACTACTAAAGATTTAAACCAGACATTTCGATTATGTGAACACCCAAATGTAATGGCGCGAAAAATTATCTCTGACGGAAGGCATGAAACCCGGGAGGAGAAAAAGTTGCGTTGCAGTTGCCGCTAACCTACTTTTCCCTATGCCTACAAAATATCAGATGACATCAAAAGTCCATAATTTCATATTCTCTCAACCAAAGTTTGCATTCCACAATGGTATATTATTAGCGAAGTTGCTAGATTAGTCAGCCCATACAAATGACTAAAATGGAATCCATTGCCTTTATTGATACTGAGATTGAACCGCGAAGCCAAAAGGTTCTTGACATCGGAAGTGTGAAAGCTAATGGCAATTCCTTTCATTCAAATTCAATAACGGATTTTATCAAGTTCCTGAATGGAACCTCGTTCATTTGTGGACACAACGTTTTTAAACACGATTTAAAATATATTGGTAAAGCCATCCATGATGCCGGCGTAAATCCGTCCCACATCATTGACACGTTGTTTCTCTCTCCGCTTTTGTTCCCCAAAAAACCTTATCACGCTTTACTAAAAGACGACAAGCTTCAAACGGAAGATACCAACAACCCACTCAATGACGCAGTCAAAGTAAAGCATTTGCTTTATGATGAAGTTGCTGCTTTCGCAACCACAGACGAAACCCTTAAACAAATTTTCTATCTGCTTTTATTTGATAAAAAAGAGTTCGCTGCCTTCTTCAATCTCATTGCTTACTCAACTTCAACCCTAAACCTTGAAACATTAATTCGCAATACATTTAGGAACTCCATTTGCCAACAGGTCGACCTTACAAAAATTATTTCAACTAACGCCATTGAACTCGCTTATTGTTTGGCGCTAATAAACTGTCACAACCAGTATTCCATTACGCCACCATGGGTGCTCAAACAATTTCGTAATGTTGAACGGATCATGTTTCTTCTTCGAAACAATCCTTGCCTGGCCGGATGCGCCTATTGCGATCAAGCGTTTGATATTCATTTGGGATTAAAAAACCATTTCGGATTTGATTCTTACAGAACATACGCAGATGAGCCGCTGCAAGAGAACGCCGTGAAAGCTGCGATCGAGAACAAATCTATCCTTGCTGTTTTTCCTACGGGTGGTGGCAAATCCATAACGTTCCAGTTACCCGCTATCATGAGTGGCGAAAGCACAAAGGGTTTAACGGTGATTATTTCACCCTTGCAATCGCTGATGAAAGATCAAGTTGATAATCTAGAGCATGCTGGAATCACAAGCGCAGTTACCATAAACGGTTTGCTCGACCCCATTGAGCGGGCAAAATCATTTGAGCGCGTTGCCGATGGATCTGCCTCCTTGCTGTATATCTCACCCGAATCTCTGCGGTCACGAACGATTGAAAATCTTTTGTTGGGAAGAAAAATTGTTCG
>JBBRKB010000023.1:0-17010 GCA_038218385.1 Cytophagales bacterium
ACATAGAAGCCAATGTAATGAGCGAAGCAGAGAAAGGTTTCAATCAAGTGGTGGTGTATGGCAAGGATGTCACCATGGCAACAATCCTCACACACGCAAGAAGGTTCCCCATGATGGCCGAGCGACAAGTAGTCATTGTGAAGGAAGCCCAAGAAGTAGCCGACATGAATAGGGACATCGGTATAAAATTGTTATTGGACTATTTAAAACATCCAGTGCCCAGTACCCTTTTGGTTTTTTGCCATAAGCACAAGAGCCTGGATAAACGCAAAGAGCTCGGTAAAAAAATTGATAAGCTGACGGTATCCATCACCACAAAGAAAATGTACGAAAATCAGTTGCCTGCCTTTGTGGCTGAATATGCCCACGAAAAGAATGTGGCGATTGAAGAGAAGGCCACTGTTGCTCTGTGTGAGTTTGTTGGTAACGACCTTAATCGACTGGCAAATGAATTCGACAAGTTATTGGTTGTGCTGCCCAAAGGAGAGAAGATTACACTGGACATTGTGATAAGCCAGGTAGGAATAAGTAAGGAGTACAACATTTTTGAATTACAAAAGGCCCTTATTCAAAAAGATTCACTGCTGGCCAATAAGATTGTAAACTACTTTGAAGCGAACACCCGCAAGAATCCTATCATACCTGTAGTGGCTTTTTTGTTTTCCTTTTTTAGTAAACTATTGGTCGCTTCACAGGTTAATGATAAGAGTGAGAAGAGCTTAGCTAGTGTGCTGAAAGTGAGTCCTTATGCTATTCGCGATTATAGTTTGGCTTTACGTCAATATCCCCAAGCAAAACTCCTCAACATCATTTCTTTATTGAAAGAAACCGATTTGAAATTGAAGGGTGTAAACTCAGGCAGTGAAACAGACGGACAGCTTTTCCGTGAATTGGTTTATCGTCTCATGCATTGAACCATACATAATTTTCAATGTCGTTAAGTTGAGGTCTGCTGACCTCCTCTCTTTTGGAGAGGACAGAGGTGAGGCAATAAAATAAACCTTAACTTCATGACATTGACATAAGTTTAGAAAGTACCGATTAGTTTTTGTTATCTTTGAGTCCATGCATTCAAACCGCTGGACTATTTTTTTAACTTATCTTTTTGGTACTACCCTTGCAATAAAACCATTGCTTACAAGTTCTAATCAAAAATCTGCTGGAATTGTGAAATTTTGCTTCGTGCTTTTTATATCGGTGTTGATATCATGTGTTGACTCAACTGCCCAACAACAACTATCTCAAACAAAAGCTGAGCGACTCTATGCAAAGGGACGCGAATTAGTGGAACATAAAAATTATGGTGCCGCCCGACACGTCTTTGCCGAATACCTGGCCATTGCCCCCTATGGTGATCCAAGAAAGAGTGAAGCACAATACTATGAAGCGTTAAGCGCACTTAGGTTGGGGAATGAAGACGGTGAAAAACTCATTGATGATTTTATTGAACAAAACCCATCAAGCCCACGATCATCTACCGCTTATTATGATCTTGCCCTATTTTTTTATAACGGTAAAAATTATACCAAGGCAGGACAGTATTTTAAGAAGGTAGACTTTCCGGCGTTAACATCAGAGCAGCAAGCTGAAGCTCACTTCTCGTATGGGTACGCCTTGTTTAGCCAGAAAAAGTTAGAAGAAGCACTTGAACAATTCAATTTTGTGAAGACGGCCAAGAATAGTTACGCACCCGCTGCAAGTTATTATGCCGGGTTTGTGGAATACTCCAAAGGTTCTTATGAAGATGCTATTGTAGACTTGAAGCGGGCAGAAGCCAATGCATCGTATGCCTCCATTGTACCGTACCTCATTGCCAATACCTATTACAGGCAACATAAGTATGACGAACTTATTAAGTATGCTGAATCCATAAAGACAAGAACCGATGTGGCCAATGCGAAAGAGTTTTCGATGTTGGTTGCTGAGGCCTACTTTTTCAAAGGTGATTACAAACTGGCAGCAACGTCTTATGAAGATTACCTGGAAACGTATGGTGAGAAAGCCGATGCCCCCTTGTTGTATAGGGCTGGATATTCCTACTATGCTATGGGCCAAGATGACAAGGCTATTAAATATTTAAAGAAGTCAGCAGCATCAACGGACTCAGTAAGTTATTATGCCTCGTACTATCTGGGCATTGTATACCTTAAAAAAGGCGTCAAGAATTTAGCATTAAATTCCTTCGAATACACAAAGCGATATGTGAAAGACCTGAAGTTAAAAGAAGAGGGAAGTTTTCAATACGGCAAGGTTGCGTATGACGCGGGCAAACCGGATCTCGCTATTGTTGAATTAGAAAAATTTCTGAAAGAGTTTCCTGAGAGTGCGCATGATCTTGAAGTGAAAGAATTACTCGCGCAGGCGTATGTCAATGGAAATAATTTTAACAAAGCCATTGAATACATCGAAGCGCTTCCAACGCGAAGCAGCACCATGAACAAAGCCTATCAAAAGGCAACTTATTTGAAAGGTTCTGAACTTTTCAACAAAGAAGAATATCCTGAAGCCGTTGCTTATTTTGAGAAGTCATTGGCAAACCCGATTGATCCTGTCTATGTTTCGCTTTCTAGTTTTTGGTGCGCAGAGGCCTATTCTATTGGAAGAAAATATGAAGAGTCCATTTCGTATTACACCAAAGTGATTGACGCCGGAGCTTCGGCTGATGCGGAGACCCTATTAAAAACCCGCTATGGATTGGGTTACGCTTACTTTAACACAAAAGTATATGACCGCGCACTTTATAATTTTAAAGAGTACACCAACAAAGCAGATAAAAAGTCATTTAACTATACCGATGCGCTTATTCGTTTGGCGGATTGTTATTACGTAACCAAAGCCTATCAGAGTGCGCTGGATACCTATGCAAAAGCACGCAACATGGGCTCGCCCGATAATGATTATATTTTATTACAAGTTGGAATCATCAATGGTATTTTGAAGAATTACACAGAGGCACGCGCCAATCTGACATCACTTGTTTCAAGTTATCAGAAATCCCAGTATCGTGATGAAGCATTGTTTCAACGGGCGCAGTTTGAAATTGAGCAAGGCAATTATCCGGTGGCGATAGAAGGGTTGTCTCAACTGATTCGTGAAACACCTACATCACCTTTCATACCGTTTGCCTATCGCAGAAGGGCAGAGTCATATTACAACTTAAAACAATACGAAAAATCTTCTTCCGATTATGCATTCATTGTTAATCAGTTCCCCACTCATCAAACTGCTCAGCAAGCTATTGTTCCTTTACAAGAGGCTTTAGGACTGGCCGGTAAGTCCAGTGAGTTCGATGGCTACTTAGAGCAAGTGAAGAAAGCCAATCCCGAAAACAAAGGTTTTGAAAATGTAGAATATGAGAGCGCGAAAAACCTGTACTTCGATCAGCAATATCAAAAGGCGATAACAAGATTGAATGCTTTTATAGCAAGCTATCCTGAAAGTGCACACGCCAATGAAGCCAACTATTATATAGCCGAATCCTATTACCGATTAAAAGAATACGACAAAGCATTGGGCATTTTTCAGAATATTGGAAACGACATGTCGCTTAACATTGGAAGCAAAGTAACGGCACGCATTGCAGAGATACAGTTCAAGCAAAACAAGTATGATGCAGCTATTGACAGCTATCATAAATTGGAAAAGATGGCCACCAACAAAAAAGATTTCTACACAGCCTGGTCGGGCATTATGGAGTCGTTTTATTTATTGGGTAAGTACGATTCAGTAGGTACGTATGCTAACCTGATCATTGAGCGGGGAAATGTTAATGCCAGCGCACAAAATAAAGCGTCTTTATTTTTAGGTAAAGCGGCCATGTCGAAAGGCGACTTTGTTACCGCGCAGGATGAGTTCTTGAATACATTGAACACCGCGCAAGATGAGTATGGAGCCGAAGCCAAATACCTGGTAGCCCAAATGTTTTACACGCAGAAAGAATACAAGCAATGTTATGAAACACTGGTGAGTTTGTTCAATGATTTTGCGGCGTATGAAAGTTGGGTAGGGAAGGCGTACCTGTTGTTGGCCGATAACTTTGTGGCACAGCAGGATGTGTTCAATGCCAAGGTGACGTTGGAGTCTTTAATTAAAAATTTCCCTCAGCAGGTAATTAAAGACGAGGCCAGGATAAAGCTGGCTAAGATTGAAGCCGATCAGGCAAAGAAAAAAGAAGAGATAAAAGCTGATACCCTGGGCCAATGATGAACACAAATTTAATGCGGATATTATTTTTTAACAGGGCGAAGACGGTTATTGTTCTTGCGCTTTTACTCGCAGTCTCGGGTCTTTCAAAGGCGCAAGATACAGGCAAGGGTAAGACCCAGGATGACAAGGAGAAGAAAAAAGAATGGACAGATGGAGGTATCGAGTCTGTAGAAATTGAAATTGTAAAGGAGCGACAGATTAACTTACCAAAGGCCAACAGGAATTTTGAAAAAATCCCACCACGTCCGTTTGAGCCTATCAAGCCTCCCATAACATATGATTTCAATGCCTTTAATTTTAAGACAGCTGAAATCAATCCGCAGATACGGCCATTGAAGTTGAAGGAAACGAATACATCTTCCAATTTTTATGGGGGCTACGTGAGTCTGGGATATGGAAATTATGGAACACCCTATGCGGAAGGATTTTTAAATACACGAAAAGACAAAAGTAAACTTGTTGGTGCACATGCCTGGTACACCAAGTCAGCCAAAGGTCCGGTTGATGGGAAGAATTCTGGTGGAGGTACTTCGGGTGTAGGGATTTATGGAAAGACTTTCGGAAATATTGTTTCGTTTGATGGTAACGTAGGTTTTGAAAATCGGTCGACACATTTTTATGGTTACCCCGCAAATGAAATGGTGGATCGCGACACACTTCAACAAGCCTATAATGTATTCTCTCTCGGAGGCTCGCTCACCAACACCAAGAACACTGACTTCAGCTATAAGCTGGGAGCTAACTTCAGTTATCTGGCTGATAAGTTCAGTGCCAAGGAGACAGAAGTAAATTTAATTTTCAACGCGGGCTATAAGATTGATGATGAGACATCCATTAAACTCGATGCCAACTATTTTGTCATTAGCCGAAAAGATGAATTGATCAATCCCACGGCACGGAATATATTTCAGGTGAAAGGTGGCTATTATTTCACACCTATGGAAAACCTCAGCGTGAATGCAGGTGTGATTGTGGCGTATGAAAATGACACACTCGACAGCAAAGACCTTCATGTATACCCTGATCTGGCAGCGTCTTATAAAGTAAATCCATCCATTGATTTTCTGGTTTCTTTATCGGGTGGCATTGACAAGGTATCGTTGCATTCTTTGTCGAACGAAAACATTTGGCTTGCACCTAACATCCCCATTGTAAATACGAACCGGACGTTTGAATTCCTGGTGGGAATGAATGGACGGCTGGGAAAGAAAGTAGAAGTACACGCGGGCATTGCATTGGCCAACTTGAAGAACTTTTATTATTACATGAATTCACCAGACGATCAAAGTAAATTTCTACCACAGTTTGATCGGGGAGGAACGAAGCGCTCAAATCTTTACGCGGCGTTGAGCTATGCACAATCTGAGAAAGCAAAGTTTATGGTTCGCGGTGATGTGTTCTCCTATACACCTGATGAAGTTGCTGAAGCATGGCATCGTCCTCTTTATAAATTGACGGCCAATGGATCGTTGAATGTTTATGATAAGATTTTGTTGAAGGCAGATGTGATTGCACAAGGCGGTATGAAAGCGTTTGATCAACAAACCTTGTCGACAGTGAAATTGAAAGGGGCGTTTGATTTGAACTTGCGTGCGGAGTATCTTTTTTCCGAAAGCTTCTCCTTCTTTTTGCAGTTCAACAACATCACTTCAAACAAGTATCCAGTATTTTATAACTACCCGGTGAGAGGGTTTCAGGTATTAGGTGGTATCACCTGGAGCTTCTAAGGTTTGATGAAGACGAGAGTGCTTGAGGGTCAATTATTTGTATGCCTGAAAAATTACATTATTTTTGTATAGTTTACTCTAATAAAACTGACCAAACATGGCGAAACGTAGAACACCGAACGAAGACCTGCCTAATGATAATGACCAAAACATCAATGATTCTGATGATTCGTTTGGTTTGCCGGAGATTGAATACGAACCTTTGAACAGGGAAGAAGACAAACCTCAAGACGTATATGTAGAGGAGACTTCCGAAGTAATAGAAGAAGAAACATCAGAGGAGCTGCCGGTAGAAAGCGAGTACCCCAGTGAAAATACATTTCAAGAAGAGCCATCAGAGTATAATTATACCTTCAAAGAAGAAGAGCCTGCTCCGGTATGGCCCAAAGCGTTGCTCATTGTTTTTCTTATCGTGGTTATAGTAGGAGGTGGTTTATACTATTTCTTAAAGTACAAGCCAGAGAAGGATGAAGCGCAGCGCGTAGCTGCCAAAGAGTTGGCGGATAAGCAAGCCAGACAAAGAAAGGAACTCGCTGTGCGGGATTCGCTTGCCAGAATAGAAGCTGAAAGAAACCAATTCCTAAGTGATTCCCTAGCACAAGCGAATGCTAAACCCGCTGTTGGTTCTGTTGAGATGTTGACTGGCCGCACACGCAAATACTATGTTGTGGTTGCCAGCGCCATTGATGATGATTTATTAATGGATCACGCCAATAGATTGGCGAAGAATGGCGTTAGTTGTAAAATCATTCCTCCGTTTGGCAAGGTAGAGTTCTATCGTCTTACCATTGAAGAAGGGGAAAGTTATAGCGATGCACAGACAAAAGCTGACGGACTCAAAGGTGAGTATGGCGATGGGCTGTGGGTGATTCGCTATTAAAATGTAATGGATTGATTTTTGATTCTTTGCGTTAAATATTTTTTAAACTAATTTTTTAAGCTTCATGATATTTGCTCAAATCGTTACTGAATCAGCTGAAGAAGTTGCAGAGGTTGCGCAACAGTCCCTCTCCGTGTGGGACCTTGCGTTGAAAGGAGGGTGGATTATGATTCCCCTTGCCATCCTATGGGTGGTAGCCATATACCTTTTTGTTGAACGCTTGCTCACCATCAACAAAGCCAATCAAGATCCTGATCCTTTTATGTCAAGGGTAAAAGATCTTGTGCAGAAGGGTGATATCACAGGAGCCAAAATGCTTTGTTCACAAAATCAAAGTCCCATTGCACGGATGATTGAGAAAGGTGTTTCACGCATAGGAAGCCCTTTGAAAACCATTGAAGCGTCCATCGAAAACGTAGCCAAGATTGAAGTATTTAAGCTGGAGAAAAACCTCCCAACGCTGGCCACCATTTCGGGTTCTGCACCTATGATTGGTTTTCTAGGAACGGTTATCGGAATGGTGCGTGCCTTCATTTCCATTTCGCAAGAAGAAGGATCGGTTAGTCCCAAGTTATTGTCAAGTGGAATTTACACAGCCATGATCACTACGGTGGCTGGTTTGATTGTGGGCATCATTGCTTACCTCGCGTACAATTACCTTGTTTCAAGGGTGCAGAAGGTGATTCATAAAATGGAATATACATCCATTGATTTCATTGATCTTTTACAGGAACCTCGGTAGTCATTTAACAGTTACAGTAACATGAACATTGGTTCTAAAAATAAAATTGATGCAGGGTTCAGCATGGCTTCCATGACAGACCTTATCTTTTTGCTGTTGGTGTTTTTTATGTTGACCTCCTCCTTCGTTACACCGTCGGGGTTGCCGGTAAACCTTCCCAGCAGCAAAGCCAGTAGCATTGAAGTACAAAAAGTTTCGGTCAGCATTACCAAAGACTTGCAGTATTACATTGATGAAAAAAAAATTACAAAAGGAACCCTTGAAGGAGAATTGAAAAGCCGACTCGCAGGCCCCAATGGTTCTGTAATCCTGCACATTGATAAAGATGTTGCGTCTGAACATCTGGTTTATGTAGCTGGTATAGCAACGCATCTCGAAGCAAAAGTAGTAGTAGCGACAAAGCCTAAATAAACAGCGCATGTCAGAGCACGAACAACAAAAGAAGAATGAACGAACCGCTATGGTGACAACCATTGCCATCAATGCGTTGGTTCTGCTTGTGCTTTTTTTTATTGCTGCATGGAAGGCGCCAAATCCGCCCAATCCTGAATACGGTATTGAAATAAATTTCGGAACCGAAAGTACGGGAAGCGGAAATATACAACCGAAAGACCCTGTTGGCAGTGAGCAAGTGAAAGAAGATGTGCAGGAAAGTCAGCAACAACAAGAGGTGCCAACGGAATCAAACGAAGCTAAGGTAGAGGAAGCTAAGCCTTCCGAAACAGTTCCTATTGAGCAAACCGTTACTTCTAAAATTGAAAGCCCGGTAAAAGTAAAAGAGGTAAAGAAGGAAGAGGCAAAACCGATTGAAAAGCCAAAAGAAAAAGCGCCTGAAAAGAAAGTAGAGCAAAAGGTTGAAGAGAAGCCAAAGGCAAATCCTATTGCTGCATACAATCCCAATAAATCCAACACAGAAAACGCCAGTAGTAAAGCAGGCAAGCCCGGTGGTGAGGGCGATGATGTAAACAAAGCGGGTGACAAAGGAAGTCCAGAAGGTAAGCCTGATGCCAATGCATACTTCGGAAAACCCGGTGGTGGTGGCGGTGGATTTGGTTTGCAAATGTCAGGCTGGGATTGGGATCAAACGCCCAAAGCGCCTGCCATTCCAGATGACCATGCCGGTATTGTTGTGTTTGAAATTGAAGTAGATGAGCAGGGAGATATCATAAATATAACGACAAAAGAAAAGACGCTCAGTCCCGAAGCAGTTAAACTTTGCAGACAGGAAATTGAAAAACGCTCCTTGGTAAGAAAAGCCGGCGGTGTTGTTCCTCAAAGATCAAAAGGTCTTGTGGTTTTTAACCTGACCATAAAATAATATCACGTGATGCGCGGTTCAGCATCATAGGTTGACATTATCAAAAGCTAATATTCCTTAACTTGCCGCCCGATTTTAGTATATGTTGACGGAATACCAACAGGCAGTTGATTATTTGTACACGAGTTTGCCGATGTTTCAACGCATTGGTGCTGCTGCTATTAAGAAAGACATTACCAACACCATTCGGTTGTGTGAAGCGCTGGATAATCCCCATAAAAAATTTAAGTCCATTCACGTAGGGGGTACCAATGGAAAAGGAAGTGTGTCGCATCTTGTTGCCAGTATTTTACAAGCTGCAGGTTACAAAGTTGGCCTTCATACATCACCCCATTTAAAAAATTTTACGGAGCGCATTCGAGTAAACGGACAAGAAGCTGACAAGAATTTCGTAGTTGATTTCATCAACAGAACCAAGCCGTTGATTGAAGAGGTAAAGCCTTCATTTTTTGAATTGTCGGTAGTGATGGCGTTTGATTATTTCGCCAGAGAGCATGTGGATATTGCTGTGATTGAAGTGGGTTTGGGTGGAAGGCTTGATTCAACCAATGTCATCACACCGGAGCTAAGCATCATCACTAATATTGGTTGGGATCATACAGACATACTGGGGGATACATTAGAAAAAATTGCTTTTGAAAAAGCAGGCATAATAAAAAAGGGTGTACCTGTTGTCATCAGCGAAAGACAAAGTGTTGTAGAATCAGTGTTTATCAACAAAGCTGAAGAGCTCCATGCTCCCCTTGTGTTTGCATCCGATCACTATGTGGTGAAGCGAGTGGGTGATTTGATTTCTGTTTTTCAGGATGATGATCTTCTTCTTGATGCTGTATCGATTCCCTTAACCGGCAATTATCAAAATCAAAACCTCAAAGGGGTTGTCGCGGCTGTTGATCAACTTAATAAATTGAACTTTAATATTAGTAAGGATGCTTTGAAAAACGGAATAGAGAACGTAACCACTACTACGGGCTTAAAAGGACGTTGGCAAAAATTAGGCGATGAGCCTTTGATTATTTGTGACACGGGTCATAATGTTGATGGCATGCGTGAGGTGGTTGCGCAGATAAAAGAGCAATCGTATAAAAAACTTCACATGGTGCTTGGCATGGTGAGCGATAAAGATATTCACGCTGTGCTTCAGGTTTTACCAAAAGATGCAACCTACTATTTTTGTCAGGCGAAAATCCCCAGGGCGCTGGATGCAGATACCTTATCAGCAAGGGCAGCTACCTTAGGATTGAAAGGAGTTGCGATACCCGATGTAAACACTGCTATTGCGCAGGCCAAGCTCAGTGCGTCCAAAAGTGATTTTATTTTTATTGGAGGAAGTACTTTTGTGGTAGCAGAGATCACTGAACTTTAAAGTACTATTAAAATACATTAACAAACACACAAGGCAAGCAAGGGCGATGAAAAGAAAACTGGAGCGTTTTAAAATTATTGAAGAACGAGAAAACGTAATGGAGCCAACCAAACCTTCTTATCCTAACATGAAAGGAAATTGGAGCGCCTTTTTTAAAAATGATAATCCCATTTCACTCGAACTCGCCTGCGGTCGCGGTGAATACGCTGTTGGCCTTGGGAAACTTTTTTCTGATCGGAATTATATCGGCGTTGATATAAAGGGAGAGCGGATATGGAAGGGAAGTACCGAAGCAGTTGAGAATAATCTCACCAATGTTGCTTTCTTGCGTACTCACATCCTGTTGTTGGAAAACTTTTTTGAACCTAATGAAGTGGCAGAAATCTGGATGACTTTCCCCGACCCACGGCCACGGAATATTGATACCAAAAGAAGGATCACAAGTCCTCGCTTTATTGAAATTTATAAACGATTGTTGAAGAAGGATGGTTATGTACGCTTGAAGACAGACAACACTCCGTTGTTTGAATATTCGGTTGAAGAAATGCAGAAGCGCAAGGACATTAAGAATTTCACCTTCACCGATCAACTTTATAACTCCGATTTAAGAGGCGAATGTTTTGATATAAAAACAAAATACGAAGAAGCCTTTGCGTCAAAAGGAGAGACGATCAAGTACCTTCGTTTTCAGTTTCAATAACCCCTCTTGATATCGGTAACAATTTGGTAATCTCGTTTATAAAAAAAAACTTAATGGATTAATACTTTTGTAAAAGTGTTGGTTGTTTATTGGTTATAGGGTAAACTTGATACTATTTCTATCTTAATCTACGAATGGGAAAAACCAAGAAGCGCGAGGTTGAACTCGTAGTCATCTCCGACATTCACCTTGGCACGTACGGATGCCATGCGGAAGAATTGCTCAAGTACCTCAAATCCATTTCCCCCCAAAAACTTATTCTCAATGGCGACATCATTGACATGTGGCAATTCAACAAACGGTATTGGCCTAAGTCGCACATGCAGGTGGTCAAACACATTACGGGCTTACTGGCAAAGGGAACAAAGATTATTTACCTCACCGGCAACCATGATGAAATGCTGCGGAAGTTCAGTGGGTTTCGCATTGGCTCCTTTCAAATCCTTGACAAAATTGTAGTGAAGTTGAATGGAAAAAGAGCCTGGATATTTCATGGTGATGTGTTTGATGTTACGATGCAATATTCAAAGTGGCTGGCAAAACTAGGTGCCTTCGGGTATGATACTCTTATTTTGATCAATACCTTTTTCAATTGGGTGTTGACAAAAATGGGACGTGAGAAAATATCACTTTCCAAAAGGGTGAAGGACAGTGTGAAGTCTGCGGTAAAATTTATAAACGACTTTGAGGTAACAGCTGCGGAGATTGCCATTTCCAACGAATATGATTATGTTGTGTGTGGCCACATCCACCAGCCGGAGATGCGTACCGTTGTAACCGAAGAAGGTGATGTGCTATATTTAAATTCTGGCGACTGGATCGAGAACCTCACCTCACTTGAGTACAACAACAAGGAGTGGAAAATTTATAAGTATGGTGATGACGTGGTGGCGCAAGGTATTAAACTACGAAAGCGTTACCTTGATGATACGGATGAACTTTTCAGGGAAATGGTAAGCAAGTTTACAAAGACTAAAAAATGAAAATCCTTTTCGCTATACAGGGCACAGGCAACGGACATCTGGCACGAGCGGAAGATGTGATACCGATTCTAAAAGAATATGGTGAGGTTGATTTATTTGTAAGTGGTGCGCAGGCAGACATTAAACTTTCGTATCCTGTAAAATATACATCAAAGGGATTGAGTTTTTTCTTTGGTAAAAAAGGTGGCGTTGACCTTGTTAAAACATTTAGGAAAAATAGTTCGAAGTCGGTTTATAAAGAAATTCAAAACTTCCCCGTTGAGAAGTACGACTTTGTGATAAATGATTTTGAACCCATCTCTGCCTGGGCATGTCATCGGAAGAATGTACCGTGTGTGGCACTCAGCCATCAATCATCGTTGCTTTCGAAAAGCGTTCCGCACCCCCGCACATTGGATGTAGTAGGTGAGTGGCTTATCCATCATTATGCACCTGCACATCATCATGTTGGATTTCATTTTGAACGTTACGATAAATTTATTTTTACACCCGTTGTTCGTTCATTCATTCGCGAACTTGAGGTCAAGGCAAAAGAGCATTACACGGTTTACTTGCCGGCGTATGATGATAAAAAATTAATTCCTTTATTAAGCTCATTCAGAAATGTGGAGTGGCAGGTATTTTCAAAACATACAAAAACCGCATACAACGTAGGTAGGCTTTCTGTTTATCCGATTAACAATAAAAAATTTGTCGATAGCCTCACATCGGCAAAAGGAGTTTTGTGTGGCGCAGGATTCGAGACTCCCGCTGAAGCCCTTTTCCTAGGTAAAAAATTGATGGTAGTTCCGATGAAAGCCCAAGTTGAACAACATTATAATGCCTTGGCCTTAAAAAACATGGGCGTTCCTGTTCTTAAGAAAGTGAAAAAGAAACACCTTCCTAAAATAGCCGAGTGGCTTGAGTCTTCCAACATCATTCAGGTTAATTATCCAGATATAACAGCAGAGGCCGTTGCTATGGCCGTGACATTGGGGAAGAAGGGATTTTAATCGGCAGCTTTTGGATTTTTCTTATTTAACTCCTTCATAATCGTTCATTAAACATAACGTAACATCTGTTTGGTAGCTTTCAGTTATATTATAACGGTATGGCTGAGAAGAGACCCTTTCGTGTTTTGGTAGTGGATGATGATAAAGATATTCTCGACCTCCTTGAATATAATTTAAAAGTCGAAGGCTTTAAAGTACTGGCCATTGACAACAGCAAACTGGCTGTGGCATGTGCCCACGACTTTCTTCCTGATCTCATCATTCTCGACATCATGATGCCTCACCCCAATGGCATTGAGATATGCCGCGAGCTCCGAGCGACAGGTAACTTCGCTACCACTTACATTTTTTTTCTTACAGCAAAATCCGAGAGCTATTATCAAGAGGCTGCGTTGGATACAGGGGGTGATGACTTTATTGAAAAAATTGTCGGCCTTCGTGCGCTTACCTACAAGATCAAATCCGTTCTGCGCAAAAGTTTTGTTATCCGCAAAGGTGTTCGTGAGATGAATGTAGGCAATGTAGTAATCAATAGAAAAGCACGTTCCATTTCGATTAAAGGTCATGAAACTTTCTTGAGTATTCCCGAATTTGAACTGCTCTTTTTCTTTGCCCAAAATCCTGATAAGGTCATCACGTTAAAGAATCTGTTACATAACATTTGGGGCTCGGATACCTTCCTCTACGATTCATCTGTCGAGACCTACATTAACAAACTTTGTAAACGGATAGGAAAGAACCTCATTCAGAAATTAGGTAACGATCGCTACATGCTACACTTTGACAAGTGATCAGTCAATCTCCAGTTGTTCAAGGATGTCGGCCATGTCGCCATAGTCTTTGAACCCCGGACGAACCTCAGGGCTACCAATAAAAGCTAAACCATTTATGGGAAACGTGTCCATCATCGTCTGGATTTCAACACCACTGTTCAATTGAACCAATACATTGTAATTTTTCATAATTGATTTTGACTTTTGAAGATTGGATTCATCCACAATAACGTAAGCGACTTGATGCTTCACTTTGGTTAACCCTTCTACATTTGCATCCGATAATTTGATTAGGAGCGGTAATGTATTCTCATCGGGTATAAATGGTAATTCAGGTAAGGATAATTCAAGGTAATCGGGAGCGTATTTTGCGACTACTTCTTGAACGGATTCCAGGGAAGTGATTCCGTAAAGTTCCACCACAATTGAAGGGCCTGATATCCAACCCCGAATTTCCTGGTACATATCGGGCGAAAGAAAAGCTTCGTGCGATGGGGCCACCGCTATACCGAGCATATCCACACCCATGCCGGAGCAGTAGCGTGCATCACTTAAATTGTTGATATTTCCAACTTTAACAATGGTTTTTAAAGGCATTTGAATATAATGTGAAGGAATTGCAAGTATCTTTGTTTACCTGCTATTTCGCACGGGGATTCAAGAAAAACAAGTTGAAAGTGAGGCGATTTATACAGTACCCTTTATTTTTTGCGACAGCACTACTTTTATCGTGCAGCGCTGACCCGGAGATGGTTCGATCAGATCAGGAATACATACCCTACACAAAAGGAAGTTACCAGATTTATTCTATTGATGAAACCCAATACTCAACATCTGCCGATCCACTAGAGCGTCAATACGAACTCATGGTGATGGTAGTCGATTCATTTTTAAATGCAGAGAATGATTATGTATATGTCTTGCATCGCTCAACCCGTGATGATGCCAGCAAGTCCTGGGTTTATTTGGATACATGGTCTGCTACCATTAATTCTCTTAGAGCCGTTGTGAGTGAAAAAACATTGCCGCTGGTGAAAATTTCCTTTCCCGCCAGTGTTGGGAGAAAATGGGATGGCAATGCATTCAACACACAAGAGAAAGATGAATATAAAATAATAACAAAGGGACCGCACACAACACCAACGGATACATTTGAAGACTGCATTACGGTGGAGCAAGAGGACAACAAAGATTTTATTGTCTTTCTTGACAAGCGAACCGAAGTGTATGCACGCTATGTGGGTCTTGTGTATCGTGAAGTGGTAAACCTGCACTACTGCACCGTGAATTGTACCGAGCTTCAACAAATTGAGTATGGCATCATGTACACCCAGACCTTAAAAGAACATGGGGTACAATAAACTCTTTTTACTTTTTCTTTATTTTATCGCCACCGCTGCATTCGCACAGCAAAACCGGTACATGGTTTTCTTTAAAGACAAAACATTAAGTCCCTATTCAACAGCTACCCCAATTGAATTTTTAAGCCAACGATCTATTGATAGAAGAGAACGTCAGCAACTTACTGTAACGCTGCAAGACATTCCTGTGGTAGAAGAGTACATTCAAACCATGAGAAATGCGGGATGTAATGTGCTATACAAAAGCAGATGGATGAATGGTGTTTTGGTAGAATGTGAGGATGCTGTGGTTCCAACCCTCGAAGCCTTATCGATTGTCAAGTCAACCGAGTTGGTTGCACCGGGTGAAAAGCCAATGTCGGGAGGAAGGAGAAATGTAAACGCACGCACCACCAATGAGCCCAACGAAGTTACGCGTGCTCAGAACAAAATCCTGGGGATTGATGAAATGCACAAGGCAGGGTATTTCGGAGAAGGCATAAACATTGCCGTGATGGACGCAGGCTTTGAAGGTGTTAATGTGACCCAACCCTTTAAACTTTTATTTGACGAAGGAAGGATTCAGTTAACGCATGATTTTGCCTACAAACAGGATGATGTATACCAACACGACAATCATGGCACACAAGTATTTTCAACCCTTGCTGCCTATTCGCCGGGTTCATTTGTTGGAGGTGCATACAAAGCAATGTATCAGTTATATGTTACCGAATTTGTTTCTTCTGAATACCGTGTTGAAGAATATAATTGGCTCTTTGCTGCAGAGCGAGCCGATTCTGCGGGGGTAGATATTATCCAATCTTCATTGGGCTATAATACATTTAGTCTTTCTTCGATGAATTATAAACCATCCGACCTCGATGGAAAAACCGCTGTGATAACGAAGGCGGCTCAGTGGAGTGCCGATCGCGGTATTGTGGTTGTGGTGAGCGCAGGCAATGAAGGAAGTAACAGTTGGAAACTGATCACAGCTCCGGCAGATGCCGTGGATGTATTGGCTGTGGGTTCTATCAACACTGCTGGTGAGCGCGCCAACAGTAGCTCCATAGGTCCTTCAGCAGACGGAAGAACCAAGCCCGATGTAGTAGCAGTTGGAGCGGGGGCGGCAGTGATAAAGGCAAATGGCAGCACGGGCACAGCAAATGGTACATCGTTCGCAGCACCACAAGTGGCTGGCCTTATTGCAGGAGTGTGGCAACGGTATCCTGATCTCACAAGTCTTCAAGTGTTGGAAGCCGTGCGCTCGAGTGCATCACAAGCTACTACACCTGACAACCTGTTGGGCTATGGTGTACCTAACTTTATGGCTATTGTAAACAAGCTCGACTGGCAACCACAAGAGAAGTTGATAATTGTTTATCCCAATCCTGTTACCGATAGCCTTCACATTCGCCCCAACGATCCCATCGCTATCAACGAAGCCCGGCTTGAAATTCTTTCCTTGCAAGGTCAGATCATCTCTACCAAAACCGCTACGTTCAATTGGCGCGACAGGACTTATATTGCAGACTGTTCTGAATTGAGTGAAGGTCTCTACATTCTCCGTGTGTGGATTGGCGCAAAGCCGTTTGCTTTTAAGCTGGTGAAAATGTGAAATGCCATCACTAATTTTTATCGAGATGGCAGATTGTTTTGGAATTTATTGAATGGAATTCCGATGCTCATAAATTTTAACATTGTCATCAGATCATAAAAATATATTCCTCCAAATAGCATAAGATTTATAGGTATTCAAATTATTGACCTGTATTTAAGCATAAGGAAATCTGTCATCCTACCTCATCCGATTTTTTTTATTATTTTAACCCGTCTTTTCTCCATCAAGGCAATTAATATCAATCATCATTCTATGGAATTAGCTATACACAATTGGATGCGTGCCGAACCGCTGGAAGTTACCGTGAAAAGGGTAGCAGCGCTGGGGTATAAAAAGCTTGAAATTCAAGGGAGCCCTGAATTATA
>JBBRKB010000024.1:0-16894 GCA_038218385.1 Cytophagales bacterium
TGGATTTGTTTTCCTCTATGAATTTGAGAAGTTTAATGAGTTGGTTAGGAGTAAATGCAAAGTGATCATCCTTTCCAGTTCCGATAACAAACGTGATATTGACAAAATTGTCAATAATAACCACGTGATCAAGTTCATCACCAAACCTCTTACTGAGGTGGCTCTTGATGAGATCAAGCTGAACAATATTTAGTTCTTCTTGTTTATCTTTTTTTGAACATTTCAAATCTTCTGAAAGTATGAGGCTCTCAAGTATTCTGGCAATTTTGTTTTTATTTTCTGCTGTTGTAACAAGCTTTTCCCAGGACGCAGACACTGTTAAAACGGATACTATTAAGTACTGGAAAACCAAACTAAAGTTTGGGATCAACCTGAATCAATCATCCTTCTCTACCAATTGGAAAGGGGGTGGTGTAAATTCCATCGGAATGACATCCCTATTTCGCTTAAAGGCTAACTATGCCAAAAATAAATTTTCGTGGGACAATGAGATTGAATTCCTTTATGGATTTGTGAATAATCAAGGACAAGGAAATAGGAAAACACTGGACCGGATTTACCTCGATACAAAGGTGGGGCGAAAATTAAGTGAGAAATGGGATCTCTTCACTTCGCTTAACTTCTTATCGCAATTTGCCCCCGGTTACATTTACAATGATGATGGTACGTCTGATTTGATTTCGGATATTTTTGCGCCAGCCTACATTACTTCTGCATGGGGTGTTGAGTATCATCCGACAGATTATTTTAAAGTGCGTCTTTCTCCTTTCTCACCGCGGGTTACGATTGTACAAGATCCTGAAAGATTTGTTCCTATTGTGAGTGATACACCGTATGGTGTAATACCCCCCGACAACACACGGTTCGAGTGGCTTGCGTTTCAGTTGCTGGCGGAGTTCAACAAAGAAATTGCCAAGAACATTAACTTCAGGTGGCGCTATACCATGTATGCAAATTATGAGGACATATCCCTTAAAACCATTGATCACCGGCTTGATGCATTCTTCTCTGCTAAAGTGCATAAGTTCATCGATGTTGGCTTGGGTGGTATACTCGTCTATGACTATGATCAGGATCCGGGCGCTCAGATAAACCAGATTTTTACATTGGGATTTGTTTACAACTTCCAGAATTTTGTTGAGCCCAAAAAGTAAGCATTTTCTTTTCCATCACACTTGAAGCCAACGAATACTGGCTTTTTTATTTTCTGTAATCGATAACGGATGTCGTTTACCTGAGCAAATCTCATTACGAATCATACTAAAATGCCCTCGAATAGAAAATGCCAATACTTTGTCTAATTCATCTAATAATTTTTAGGTAAGTTTAGTGGGTAATTTTTACGTATGAATAAAGCCAAATTCATTGAATCAATAAACACATCATATGCGACAACTGCACCGTCTATTTATTTGGGTGCAGGTGTGTTGGATGGAGAGATTTTATCAGAAGCAAAAGTAAACTTGTTGCTACGGATGATGAATCGTCATGGCCTGGTTACAGGTGCAACGGGTTCAGGGAAAACGAGAACCTTGCAACTCATTGCAGAGCAACTTTCAGCAGCTGGAGTACCTGTCTTCATGCCGGATATGAAGGGCGATCTTTCTGGTTTCGGAAAAGCGTCACCACCAAATGATAAACTTTTGGAAAGAGCAGCAGCATTGGGTATAGCGTATACGCCATCTGAATTTCCAATAGAACTATATTCACTAAGTGGAAAGATGGGTGCGCAGATGCGTGCAACGGTTACTGAATTTGGGCCGGTATTGTTGAGTAAAATCCTTGAACTGAATGATGTTCAAAGCAGTGTGCTCATGGTTTTGTTCAAATACGCTGATGATAAAAACCTTCCTATTGTTGATTTAAATGACTTAAAAAAAGTATTAAACTACTTGTCGGAAGGGGAAGGGGCGAAGGAAATTAAAAATGATTACGGTAAAATTTCAACAGCAACATCGGGTACCATTCTTAGAAAAATAGTGGCGCTTGAACAGGAAGGTGTAAACCAGATTTTTGGTGAGCGTTCATTCGACATAAATGATCTGTTTGAAAAAGTTGACGGACGTGGTGTGATAAGCTTATTGAATGTAGCAGACATGCAAGGCAACCCGACCGTGTTCTCCACTTTTATGCTGGCGTTGCTCGCGGAAATTTATCAGTCGTTGCCTGAGGCTGGCGACCTTGACAAGCCGAAGTTGGTTTTCTTTATTGATGAAGCACATTTACTTTTCAAGGATGCACCCAAAGCATTCATGGACCAGATTGATCAGGTGATCCGTTTGATACGGTCTAAAGGTGTTGGAATATTTTTCTGCACACAATTAACACAAGATGTTCCGATGACGGTGTTGTCACAGTTGGGCAATCGGGTACACCATGTCATTCGTGCGTTTACGCCCAATGATGTGAAGGCGTTGAAAGAGGCTATCAAAACATTTCCAAAGTCGGAGTTTTATGACATGGAACAACAATTTACGCAATTGGGAATCGGGCAGGCATTTATTACGGTGCTGAATGAGAAGGGAATTCCAACAGAGACCGTTGTCACACATTTGGCTCCGCCCGCTTCAGTAATGGGTCCGCTATCGGAGAGAGATTATAAAAATGTATTAAGTGTGTCTGATGTTTATAAAAAGTATCAGGAAGTTGTAGATCCTGAAAGTGCATTTGAAATTCTCAATGCCCGCATGAATGAGTCACTCAAAAAACATGAGGAAACAGAACAGAAGGTTGCAGAAGAAAAGGCAACACGCAACACACGAAAAGAAAAATCAACATTAGAACAAGTGATGCAATCATCTGTTGCGCGACAGGTAGGGCGAGAAGTTGTGCGTGGGGTTTTTGGAATGTTGTTTGGTAAAGCTCCACGAAGATCAAGCCGCAGAGGTGGGATTTTTTGACTAACCTATAATCCAGATAATGATGTGGGATGACGAGGAAGAAGAAGATGAAGATGCTGAATTTGATCCGGAGGCGCAACGGAGGAAGCTTGAGGCTACGCCTATATTTCAAAAAGCCGAGGAGATTCGCGAATTGACGCATCGCATTATTGAAACAATGGACAAAGATAATCCTGAAGCGGAAGTGCAAAGTTC
Source organism: Cytophagales bacterium (assembly GCA_038218385.1). GTDB lineage: Bacteria > Bacteroidota > Bacteroidia > Cytophagales > Cyclobacteriaceae > JBBRKB01. The sequence continues at coordinate 3,096 of JBBRKB010000024.1, forward strand.
ATTAATGTTAGAAGACTCCATTATCATTCCGGCAAAAATTGCTGGAGCGGAAGCTGTGAGTGATTACATATTAAAAATGGAAAATGCCGTGATCATAAAAATACATGCACGCAGTTTGCTTACCCGTACATCGGCTTTAAAATACTTGCAATTGGTTGACGAAGAATTTCTCCAGTTACTTAGGGATGAACTAGAAGTTTTTCAAACTCTGTTTAAAAAGTGGATAAAAACATTTCACGAAAACTCATCCAAAGAAGGTGATGGATGGGGGCTTTTTGTAGATGATGTTGACTAGGTTATCTCATGAAAGGTCACCAACTATGTTTCAGTACATTAACTAAGAAAAACACCAACCACTTCCGCAATCAAGCATTTTCTTTGTCGATGAATAAAAATAGATATTGAATCTTTGCTAGATACGATTAATGTAGTAAAGTGAAACGGTGTTATCACTAATACATTCCCTTCACCTCCTTAAAATCTGACGGAATGGTAAAGCTTGAAGCAGGCTGGCTTCCACGTTTAATCTCCACGGCAGTCATCTCCATGTGCATTTGTGGTGTCGTCATTTCTACCATTAGCGGAACACCATCTATCTCTTTATAAAAGAAACTCGCCTGTTTATTTTTGCCCATCTCCTGAGATGCCAATGCTTTGAAATCCAGATCTTTTATTTCTTTTGTTGCCCAAATGTTTTGTTTCATAGAGACCTCGCCCACTTTTGTTTCAACAATGTATTTGGTGCAACTAAAATTGAGGATTTTTTTAGTTTCGCTTGTCTTGGTCACCTTCACATCAGTTGTATGATCATTGTCGTCATCCTGCTTATTATGGTGAATGGAATACGTTTTATTCTTTCTATCAAGTGTAATGCTTTGTTGTTTATCCTTCAGGTAAAGGATTTCGTTGCCAGCCAACATTCCACCTTCCATTTTGGTGAGCGAATTTTGATTCTTAATCCGGACTGTTATTTTGGATGGCATCAACGACTCCATTCCACCGGCTCCTTTCATCATCTCCATTGCTTTCTCCATCTGCGCTTTCATCTGCGGATTTTCGTCCATCATCTTTTTGAACTGCGGACTGTTCATCTGTTCCTCCATCTCTTTGAGTTTCGCAGGGTCGCTCATGGCTTTTTTCGACTGCTCCATTTGCATTTTCACGTTAGGATCAGTGATTTCAGTTTTAATGCTCCATATAAGGGTACCTTCAAAGCTTTGGCCAAGCACCGCAACCGACATCATTAATAGGAGAACAACCAGGATATTTTTCATGATACTATGTATTTTAAAAGGGTAATCTTTAATATTAAGCGAATGCTGTGATTTTCGGTACTATAATAGTCCAAATTTACTAAAATACCTGAAACAGGGTGCCTGAAATCGGTTGTTATACTGCTTCCTTTTTTTAGTTTTGTGACTCAGCCTTACTGTCATGAACAATTCAATTGTAATAATTCCTACCTATAAGGAACGCGATAATGTTGTTGCCATGATACAGGCTGTGCTCGCCCAACCGAAAGATTTTCATATTCTCATTATTGATGATAATTCACCTGATGGCACTGCAGAGTTGGTGAAGATGGCGCAGAGTGACTACAATACTGCTACAGAAACAAAGGTTCATTTGATCCAGCGCGTGGGCAAACTTGGCCTTGGTACCGCTTATATAGAAGGTTTTAGATACTGCATTGAAAATGGTTATGAGTACATCCTGGAGATGGATGCAGATTTTTCGCATGATCCTAAAGACCTCTCCAATCTCTATTTGCAATGCAGTGAATTTGGACATGATGTGGCTATCGGTTCTCGGTATGCAACGGGTGTCAATGTTGTTAACTGGCCTATCGGCCGCGTGCTGTTATCATACTTTGCATCCAGTTATGTGCGCCTCATTACAGGCATGCCCATTCGCGATACCACGGCGGGGTTTGTTTGTTATCGCACCAAAGTATTGCAAACTATTCCCCTTGACGAGATACGTTTTGTTGGTTATGCTTTTCAAATCGAAATGAAATTTCTGGCCTGGAAGTATGGATTTAAAATCAAAGAAGTTCCCATCATCTTCACAGAGCGCGTCAGAGGAGAATCAAAAATGTCGGCTGGGATTTTTAAAGAGGCATTCTTTGGTGTCTTACAAATGACGGTCACCAGTTGGTTCAGGAAATACATTCCCGTTTTGTAGTCACACCTTTTATAAATTGAAATCAGTCAAAGCGAATGGCTTTGATTGGGCTGATGCGCGTAATGATCATGGTGGGGAGTAATAGCACCAACCCAACAATTACAAAAGTGAGGATGTTTAACAGTAAAATAATTTCCCAGTGCCAGCTAATGGGCACCACGCTCATGTAATAATCGGCAGCATTTAATGTCACAATTTTAAATTTGTATTGAATATAGCATAGGCCAATGCCGATGATATTTCCAAAAATCAAACCTCGCACAATAAGGTTCACACCACTATATAGAAAAACAGATCGAATAAATGAATCACCTGCACCCATGGCCTTGAGTATGCCGATCATCTGCGTGCGCTCCATTACCAATATCAACACAATGGAAATCATGTTCACACAGATGACGATCAAAATAATGACTAACAAAATATTTACTTGTCGGCTCAATAAGTGCAACCACTCAAACACCTGCATGTATTTATCGCTAACGCGGTTAACATCATAATCGAAATCCAGGCGTTGGCCGATCTCCATTCCCGCCTCATCTATATGCTTGAGGTCGGTGGCATATACCTCCAATCCACCGGCGATGCTATCAGCCCAATCATTCAGTTTTTGGATGAGTCGTATGTCACCAATCACCACTCGGCTGTCGAAATATTCTGAGAGGTTGGTTTCATAAATTCCGCTGATTTTAATTTTTCGCGTGCGCGGTGGGTTTTGAAAAAAATGAATGACAATGTCATCGCCTACTTTGGCATTAAGTTTTGCGGCTATGATTTTGCTCAACATCATTTCATTGGAGTAGCCCGAGTCTGGAAGGTTAATAAATTTCCCTTCAACCATATTTTCTTCAAACCCTTTTACATCGTAACTCTTGCCGATGCCCTTTACCACCACCCCCAATACTTCATCTTCCGTCTTAATCAACCCCGTTTTATGGGCATACTCTTGCACATGTTTGACGTAGGGGTAATTTTCAGGATGATTGAATAAATCGATGTTATAATCCATGGGTGCTTCTTCCATAGAATTATTTAACGTGAAGCGGGTCACCAGCAAGTGGCCACTGAAACCGAATATTTTATTCTTTACCGTTTCCTGAAAACCGTTAAGAATAAGGAAAGCAATGATCATAAAAAGGAGCCCGACTGCAATGCTGATAATAGCGATAGCATGGATGGTAGAAGAAAAACCTTCCTTTTGGCTTTTTCTTATTCTCGTGGATATAAAATAGGAGAGATTCAAATATGTAGTATCTTCAAATGCGTAACGACATGCAAAATAGAGTTTGAAATCTGAATTAAAAAGTGCAATTCAAATTCATAACCTCCTTACCTTGCAACAACAGTTACCACTTCACTTTTATTCTATGTACCGATTCATCATTCTTATAGCGTTGTTCCCTATGTTCCTTTGTTGTCAATGCTCCGGGCAGCAATCGAAAGTAGCCTCAAAATCGCCAGATAGTCCAGATAGTAGGGAGGCTGATACGCTAACCCTTGGTGCAGAGCGTCTCTCACTTCTGCTTCCCCAGCTTGAAGGTAAGGCTGTAGGTCTCGTGGTCAACAATACATCGTATGTTGGAAGCAAGCACCTGGCTGATACATTGAAATCATTAGGTGTAAATCTAAAAAAAATCATGGCGCCTGAACATGGATTCAGAGGCACGGCAGATGCAGGTGAACATGTGAAAGATGGAATGGACGCTACATTAAAAATTCCGGTTATTTCTCTTTATGGAAAAAACAGAAAACCTACACCTGAACAGATGGCCGATCTTGATATTGTTATCTTCGATATTCAGGATGTTGGTGTTCGGTTCTATACCTATACAAGCACGCTTCATTATGTGATGGAGAGTTGCGCGGAACAAAATAAAAAACTTATTGTGCTCGATCGACCCAATCCCAATGGCTATGTAGATGGCCCCATGCTCCAGCCACCGTTCAAATCTTTTCTGGGTTTAAATCCCCTGCCGCTTGTGCACGGGCTTAGCATGGGTGAGTTGGCGCAAATGATTAATGGTGAAGGATGGCTTGAAGGAAAAAAGAAATGTGACTTAGAAATAGTTACCATGCTTCACTGGACACATGCTGATTCCTATTCATTACCTATAAAACCTTCTCCGAATTTACCCAACGATCAATCCATACTACTCTATCCTTCATTGGGGCTTTTTGAAGGGGTAAACATGAGCGTGGGAAGAGGCACTCCAATGCCATTTCAAATACTCGGACACCCAGACTTGAAAGAAATGTCTTTTCAATTTACACCCGTGAGCATAGAAGGCATGTCAAAGAATCCACCGTTTCAAGATAAGGTATGTTATGGCATTGATCTACGACACGTAAAAACAGAGCGAGCGATTGATCTGTCGTATTTACTTAGGATGTATAAAGCCTTTCCTAATAAGGCCAAATTTTTCAACAATGGTTTCAACCTTCATGCGGGCAACGCAACATTGCAAGAGCAAATTAAAAACGGGCTGACTGAAGAACAAATCAAGGATAGTTGGCAGGAAGATTTGAATTTATATAAAGCCATGCGAAAGAAGTATTTGTTGTATCCGTGAAGGAGCTGAACTAGTAGATCAAAAAACTCAATTTTATTTAATTTTATAGCCCGAATATTTATGATTCGTTTTGTTCGAATTGCCTGCATTATCCTTACTGTTATAACTCTTCATCATCAGTCTCGGGCTCAAGAGAATCAGACGCAGCCTCAAGTGAAGAAGAAGAAGTTATTCGGATTTAGCAGACTTGACGACACCCTTTCTGTTGAAAAAACTGGTTTCTTTGTATTGCCTTTATTGTACTACACTCCAGACACGCGATGGGCATATGGTGCGGCTGGTGTATATTATTTTAAAACACCACCTAAATACGATTATGAGAAATTAACGCGGATGTCGTACGTCCAATTTCTGGCCGACTACACGCAGAATAAACAAGTTGATGTTTGGGGCGTGTGGAATATCTTTACCCGTAACGAAAATTATTTATTTAAGGGCGAGCTGCGATATCGCAATTTCCCTGATCGCTTCTTTGGTATTGGCAATGACACTCCGGCATCCAACGAAGAGCGTTATGAATATAGTGTAGTTAGTATTAAAAATTTAACACTCAAGAGGATCAGACCATCGCTCTTTGTTGGAATAGATTATCACTTTGAATATGAATATGGTTTAAAGTACACAGAAGGCGGCGTACTTGAACAGGGAACTATTAACGGTTATAAAGGCGGGATTGGTTCGGCTTTAGGCGGCGTTGGTATCTACGATAGCCGTGACAATGCAATTAATGCCCAAACAGGAAAACTTATAGAATTATCAACCTATGTCTATTTGCCGGCGTTGGGAAGTACTTTCTCATTTCTTAGTTTGAACGGCTTATATCAGCACCATTGGTTAATTAAGAAAAGACAATCAATCGGTGTGCAAACTAAAGTCAGATTAAGTTATGGAGATGTTCCATTTTTGGATCTTTCATTAGCCGGGGGCGATGACTTGTTGCGTGGTTATCCTAAGTATCGTTATCGCGATAACCATTTTGCAGGTACCCAAGTTGAATATCGCTTTCCGCTTTTTTGGAGGTTGGGTATGGTAGCTTTTGCTGGCATAGGAGACGTATTCAATTCCTTAAGCGACGTCCGCGCATCTACCTTAAAGTATTCTCTTGGATCAGGTCTTCGCTTCGCTGTTAATCCGGCAGAACGTTTGAATATTAGATTTGATTACGCCGTTGGGCGTGAAGGGGGATATTTCTATTTCTCAGTAGGCGAATCTTTTTAAATTAGTAGCTATTTAAAACGAGAACGGCAATTAACCGGCTTATAAGTGTATGACAAGTGATCGCTTAAAGTCTGCGTTGGCTAAAGAAGCTAGTTGGAATTGCAAATACGGTTCGTTGATTCAACTGTTAATATTTGACAATAGTAGAACTAATCGAAGGGTTTGATTTGCAACCGTGAAGCGTTATAAATTTATTTTATCCTCACGCCTTTGTCGGTGATCTTCACCAACAAACGGATTAAGCTTTCATAACCGAAGTCACAACCAGGATGAAGTTTGTAAATGGATAATGATTAACACAAACATAACCCGTTACTCTATATGAGAGTAAGAATTAATACTTTTTGGTTTCTGCTTAAAAGCGTAGAATGCTTGATGAAGAAGAACACCCAATAAGGGGGGCGGAAAGTGTACAACGCTCGAAGGGATAAGAATAACACACGCTAGTCATTCACCTGCTTGATCAATTATTGTTCAAACAACCTTTCACTAAAAAAAAGATGCCCTTAAATTTGAACCACTTCCTCGAACGAGGCAGAGGAAGCGGAGATTTATCAAACGAACAGTTAACAGAAAAAGAGTTTCTTAAATTATTAACAGACAGGATTAATTCTGTAGACGTAGAGAAGGCAAGGGCCGATGTTATTCGTTTTATTCCAGATGGAGACAAACTCGATATCTGGTCTAAAAAATATTTCAATGACCTATCAATGCATATACTTTTACAATGAGATGTATACGTGATGACTAAAACGCTGTAAAGATTTCTTCTGGAAGTGTCTCATCTACTTTCACGTTTCTCGGCCCACCATTATCTGACCGGTCTGCCGAGAGTAATATGTTTCTATATTTTTGATAATTGTCCCATGGGCGAGTAAAGTTTGCAGAGTCTTGCGAGGCTTCTTTAAAGTAGCTCCATTGCTTCACCAAATTGTCGGAATGATCTACGCAAATCCTATATTTGTTTTGAGGTGTATCACCCACATTCTGAAATAATAATTCCAACACATTACACTTTGCTCCGGTAAGCAGAGTGTCCTGTCCAATAAATTTCAACGTTAGGCCAGAGTCCTTTAGCTTAAAGGGCATGACCAGCCAATACGAATCGTTTATCCACATACTCTTTGCGCGGGTTAGCATTTTTGTTAAAGAATCTCCTGGTGCTAGTTCTTGACCTTTCACACTTACTTTTCCTTCCATGGAATTTAAATTTAACAAATAGATATTGCTGTCTTTCAGGGCTTCAATGCGTACCCGACCCATTTTCTTGTCCCACACTAAATCCCTGTTGCCGAAGAAATTCCATGAAATAAACCGGGTGTTATCCCAAGCTTCGCGTCCGCCCATAGCCAGCATAATGCTATCCGCCAAGGTAATAGCGGCAGGGTCGGAGTTGGCCATGTCAAAACCTTCAGCAGGCGGATTCACTTGTTCCGATGCATCACTTTCAGAAGGGTTTATTTTGCATGCAGATAGGGTGATGACAAAAGCAAAAACTAAATAGATTGTTTTCATATTCATAATGTGTGGGATTATGAATATGAAGGTAACAAAAATTGCATTCATGGTGAGCGCAATTTCATTTCGCAGGCAGCGAGATTATTTTGAATATGTACAAATAGGTTTACCATGTACCATGTGCAGAAATAAATTTTTTATATTTGCGTTGGAATAAGCATTTGTATTATGTTCATCATCAATCTCCATTACATTGTTCCGTTGGAAGAGCTGGACGCTCACATGATGGATCACGTGAAATACCTTCACAAGTATTATAAGCTAAATGTATTTGTTGCCTCCGGTCGCAAGGTGCCGCGAACGGGAGGTATTATTCTGGCGCTGGCCGACTCTCCTGAGACAGTTGATGCCATCATCAAGGAAGATCCCTTTTACATTCACAAGCTTGCTGAATTTACCGTCACTGAATTTCTGACGTCACAGTCGCACCCTGATTTGAAGGAGTTGTTGAAAGGTGAGTGAGATGTAAGATTTTTGCATTATCTCCGTGAATTTAAAATGAAAAATTGAGGTTGTTTGGACATGGAAAATTTGCACCTGGAAAGTACTGATGATACGCCTGCAGTATTTCTGAGCAAAGACAAGGAAATATTTGAAATCTCAGGGCGATCTCTACCGGAAGATACGGTAACATTTTTTCAACCGATTATGGCATGGCTAAAGGCCTACACCCGCGACCCAAATCCCACCACTGACTTTGTTTTTAAACTGGATTATTTTAATACCGCGTCTTCAAAAATGATACTTGATCTGCTCATCGCTTTGAAAGAAATAAAGGGATGCCGGGTTGTTTGGTGTGCATACGATGATGATGAAGAAATTCAGGATGCTGGGGAAGAATTTTCTGAACAGGTAGATATTCCTTTTGAATTCAAAACGCTTTAAGAAGAGCCAGTCCCATTGAAGGGTGGGAACATTGAGGGCTACAGCTTATTTCAAATTATTTTATATTTTATTTCAACCCGCGCTAAACCATTTTACATCCTGAGGCGTTTGGTCTATGGTAACGTCCGTTATCAACATCGGTTCTGGTATTTAGTATTCTATTGAAACCCGGCCGCTGTTTATGTTTCATTAAAAGAAAGGAGGTACAAATGTCTAGTCCCAAGCAGATTTTATCAAACGTAACACAAAACTCAATCACAGGTGTCAACCTCTGAGAAGGAGTTGGTCCTTGTGCATTTTTGTGTTTTGATAAAATTGAATGAGGATTTTTTGAGTCCCGCCTAGGCGGGACTTTTTTATAGCCAGGTAGCATATTGCCAACGAAAAATTTTAACCAACTTGTTGCTACTACCAATCGTAAACTTCCGTGTACTCACTGGAAGACATAATGCTCCAGACGTAGATGTTAGTGCTAATGTTTGGTTTATCCTAACTTAATGGTTTTGTTCTATTTTAATCTTATGATGTGCAATGCGAAATTTTAATCTCCCTCCGGGCTATAACTTTCTTCAATCACTGGAGCGCACCTATAAACAAGTGAAGGATCCTATTGGCACCATGGAGGAAAGCATGCAACGTTTCGATGGAACGTATTCTGTAAACCTGGGCATGAGGCTAATGATTGTTACACAAGATCCGGGTCTTATCGATCATGTACTGAAGACGAATCATCGTAACTATCACAAGTCGCCTATCCAAACAGATTCACTCGGCAAGTATCTGGGCAAGGGACTGCTTACCTCCAACGGTGAGTATTGGTTGCGGCAACGAAGATTGATTCAGCCGGGCTTTCACATGAGTAAAATTCATGCGCTTTATGACATCATTCAAAAAACAGTCAATGATTTCCTTGCAAGCTTTCCTACCGGCAAAAACATAGATGTGTATCCACTCATGCATAACCTTGCTTTTGAGATTGTGATCAATGCCTTGTTTACTGTTGATGTGCCGCCGGAAAAGCAGCGTGAGTTGAATGAGTTCATTAATGAAGTGCAAGCTTTTGTTATCAAAGATCTGCGCCAACCCTATAAGAGTTGGTGGTTTTCTTTGTCGGGGGAGGTGAAGCGTAACTTAAAAAGGGCTGAAGGGGCGAGAAGTATTATTCGTGGCATGATCAAAGAAAGAAGACAAAGTACGCGCACATTCAATGATCTGCTCGACATGTTGCTGGCAGTGAGATATGAAGATACGGGTGAGCCGATGCACGAAAATCAGGTGATAGATGAAATCTTAATCGTGTTGATTGCAGGTCATGAAACAACGGCCAACGCATTATCCTGGACATTATATCTGCTCGCCAATCACCCTGGTGAATTGGAAAAATTAAGACAAGCTACCAGAGGCATCAGTTTGCAGCAATGTGTTTCGAATGATGCGCTTGCGGCTGTAATAAATGAAAGCATGCGTTTATATCCACCCGCGTGGATCAGCGATCGTATGGCCTTGAACAATGATACGTTTAGGGGAATAAGTTTTCCGAAAGGAATAGTCATCATCCTTTTTTATTACGGCTTGCACCGTGATGCAAAGTATTGGGAAAATCCATCAGCCTTTAAGCCTGAACGATTTCTAACGAAGTCGACTGATAAAGACAAGCCTAAAGCATACTACCCGTTTGGTGCCGGCCCGCGTTTATGCATTGGTAATAACTTTGCGATGGCGGAGATGGCCATTTTCTTACACACGATGATACATTCTTTTACCCTGAAGCCAACAGAAAAAGTTCCGATTATTAATCCGTTGGTAACGTTGAGACCGGATGGTGTGGTGTTGGATGTTGAGCGGATTGCATTCAACCATTCTGATTGAATAACTCCTCCGTTATCCTTGCAGTAATTTCACCAAGGGTTTATTAATGTATAGTTGATACTTACCCACCTGCTGATTTTGTAAGAAACCAGTTTTCTCCAATTGTTTAAGGTAGCGTGTTGCTGTGGTGTAATGAATATTTAACATGTTGCCCAGCCGAACTGGTGTGACGATAGGCATGGAAAATAATTGCTCTACCAAATCGGCTGAGTAGATACTGCCACATTTTTCTTTGATGCCCGCTTTGTAAGTATTAAACAAATCCATCACACTGAAAAGTTGCTCCTTGGTTTCGCGTGCTTGCAGGTAAAATCCACGGAGGAGATACTCAATAAACTCGCACCAATTTTCTTTTGTAGTTACTTCTCGTAGCAAACGGTAATAGTCATTACGGTTTTTATTGATGTAGCCACTAATAAAAAGAATGGGATGGTTTAGTAATCCAACCTGTATCAGATAAAGCACCATTAAAATTCTTCCCATTCTTCCATTGCCATCACCGAAAGGATGGATGGCCTCGAACTGATAATGTGCAATAGCGCATTTGATCAAAGGATCAATTCCATCCTCTTCATTGTGAATAAAGTTTTCCCAATTGGCAATGAGCTGACCTATTTCAGTTGCAGGTGGAGGTGTATATAATACTTCCCCTGAAGAAGAATTTTCAATTTTGTTTTGTGTGCTGCGGTAGCCATGGCTACGTTCGCCTAGTAACGCTTTATGTATACCCGTGATAAGGCGATTACCCATCGGTATAGTCTTTATGTTTTCAAAGCCCCACATGATGGCATCTCGGTAATGCAGTACTTCTTTGTTCTCTATCTTCTGTTCCGTTTCCGGAAAGAGTTGTTGCTCCAATACTTTTTCTACCGTTGTGTTGATATTTTCTATGCCCGAACTCGCTACTGACTCGCGAATGATGGCCGGGCTTAGTAATAACATTGGGTTTGGTAATGAATGTGAATATCCTTTCAACTCCCCTAATTCGGTGCGTGCTTTTAATAGCCATGGTAGGAAGCGTTCCTGGTTACAGAGAATTTCAGGAGGAAGTTTGGGTAGATTGAAGGGATATGTTGCGGAAAATGACATATAATGGATGATATATCATAAATATAGAAAACTTGTGATATATCACAATATTATACATTTCTATACATGACATGGCTTTCATGTATAAACTCCATACATGAGGAATTCACTATCGCGCCAAAATGGGATATAGGGTATCTTAAAGCCCTTTAAATTTGCTACCAAATCTTTATCCTTTCACTTTCAGGTTTAAAGTTCTTATCACTCGGTTGCACATTAAAGGCTTTATAGAAAGGTTCGAAGTTCATCAATGGACCATTGACACGCCACATGGCAGGTGAATGTGGATTAGTGTTTACATACGTGCGCAGAAATTCATCTCTTGTTTTTACTCGCCATATTCTGGCAATGGACATGAAGAAACGTTGATCAGGAGTAAAGCCTCCAATCTTTATAGTGTCTTGTCCTTGCGGTGTCATTTTAAATGCATCGTAGGCAATAGCTACTCCGCCATTGTCTGCTGTGTTTTCACCAACCGTTAAAGCACCTTTGATATGAACCGTGTCTAAAACCGTAAACGAACTGTATAGGTCTACCACCTCATTTGTTTTTGCGTTGAACTTCTCATAGTCTTCTTTTGTCCACCAATTTTCTACGTTGCCTTCCTTATCAAACTGAGCGCCCTGGTCATCAAAAGCGTGCGTCAGCTCGTGACCGATTACCATACCAATACCTCCGTAGTTTAGGGCATCATCTGCATAAAAATCGAAATACGGAGATTGTAAAATGCCGGCAGGGAAAACGATTTCATTAAGCGATGGATTGTAATAGGCCGTAACGGTAGGGCATGTTGTTTCCCACTCCGTTTTATCGACAGGCTTGTTCAGTTTTGCTAAGTAATATTGATAGTCGTTTTGATGGAGTGCGATTACATTTTCAAAATACTGGTTTCGCTCAAGAGTTACATTGTCATAACCACGCCATTTATCAGGATACCCTATTTTTTTAGTGATCGCGTGTAGTTTTTCTTTTGCTTTTTGCTTGGTGCTATCACTCATCCAATCCAGATGGTCGATTCTATTTTCGAAAGATTTTTGCAAATTGTTCACCAGGCCGAGCATGCGTTTTTTTGCATCTTCATTAAAATACTTTTTTACATAGAGTTGTCCTAGCGCTTCGCCCAACAAGCGGTCAACATTTTGTGTCATGATTTGTTCACGGGGTTTCTGTACAGCCTGTCCCGATAATGCTTTACCAAATTCAAATGAAGCGTCAACAAAGGGTTTGCTTAGTACATCCGCATACGTACTCGTGCCGCTAGCCTTCAGATAAATTTTCCAATGGTTTATCGGAATGGATTTCAGCATCGCGTTTACTTTGTCGTAATAGACGGGTTGAGAAATATCAAGTGAATCTGTCTTTGCATCCAAATGCTTGAGCAACGTGGACCAGCCGATGTTGGATTGTTTGTTGTCGATTGATACAACAGATACTTTATTGTAATTCTTATTCACATCTCTCAGTTCTACTCTTGTTTTATGAGAAGCTGCGAGTTGTTTTTCGATGTTGTAAACAATTTCAACATTCTTTGCAGCAGTAGTTGCATCACTACCGGTTAATTGAAACAATGTGGTTAGATATTTTTTATACGCCTGCTGGATTTGCATCGTTGCCGAATCTGTTTTGAAATAATAATCACGATCCGGCAGACCAATTCCTGTTTGGCTAAGATGGCCGATGTTTATGCCACTGTTTTTATTGTCGGGCCAGATGCCAAAATTGATAATTGATTCATTTCCCATCTTCATCTCCGTTGCTACATAAGCCAAAAGGGAAGGAATATCATGGATGGCATCAATGCGCATCAACATAGGTTCGATTGGTTCGTACCCACGCTTGTTAATGGTTGCCGTGTCCATACCGGATGCGTAAAAATCGCCTACTTTCTGTTCGATGGTACCCATCACGTTCTTACTTTTTGAAACGCTATCCAGAATATGTTGTAGTAATTTTTTTTGTGGAATGTTCAGAAACATATACGAACCAACACCTACCTGATCGGCAGCAATGGTGGCTGTGTCATACCAGGTGGCGTTGACATGGCGGAAAAAATTGTCACCCGGTTTTATGGACGTGTCAATTCCTTCTATTTCAACAAAACTTTTTTTTTGTTCATCGGGTGCAGTACAGGCCACTGACACTACGAACAGTAGAAGTGGGTAAATAAATTTTTCCATGGGTATAGGTTTCTTTAAAGGTAGCCTTCTTTCAATGAAGATCAAGGTGATTAAAAGTCTAAACTTGTTTCTGGTTTGAAAGAAGAATTCAAAAAAAACGGACGCGCCTACTTTATTCCTTTCTAAAAAATTATTTAAGCTTTCCTTTGTAGGTTTTTTTAAACTTTTCAAAACGTGGTATGGACACACCGCGCACGTATGAATTATTGGGATTATGTTCTATGTAATCCTGATGATACCCTTCCGCTTTATAGAAGGCTGTAAGTTTGTTTATTTCGGTTACGATCTT
>JBBRKB010000025.1:0-16563 GCA_038218385.1 Cytophagales bacterium
AGGTATTCATAAGGATGATCTTCTGTTTGAACCGCCAACCGCTTGACACCCGGATGCGGGGGAAGCCCGCGTGGTACGGCCCAAGATTTCAGCACGCCATCCTGCTCAAGCCGTAAGTCGTAATGTAAATTGGTGGCATGGTGTCGATGCACCACAAAATTATTTCCACCTTCTTCAAGAATGCGTGCAGCAGGTTCGCTTGTTTTTTCAAAGTCACGCTTCTTCACATACGTTTCCAATTGTTCGGGCGACTTGTGCTTTGCTGATTTGGGCAGCTGCTTTCCCTTTGTAATACTTTTTTTTCTGAAGGGATGTAATTCAACGGCATAGGCATCAAAGCTTTCCCATGCATCCCCATCTTTCAATACCTTGTCGAGCGCATTGGTAATATTAAATTCCAAAGGCGATTTCACTTTGGCAAGTTCATCCCACGTAAGTGGCATGGATACAGGTGCGCCATTTCTCCCACGCAAACTATAGGGAGATACAATGCTTTGCCCTGAACGGATGCGATAGATGTCAACAAGCATGCGTCCTTTTCGCGCTTCTTTTTTTATATGTAGGGTCAATGTTGATTTGAATGATTCAACAAAGGGCTTGGCAATCAACTGCGCTGTTTCAAACACTTGATGAAAATCCCATTTGGGTTCTATGGGACAGCAGACATGTATCCCTTTGCCACCAGTAGTTTTCGCAAAAGGTGTGTAGCCTAGCGATGTTAATGTTTCTTTCAAATCAAAAGCAACAGATACCACTTTGGTGAAATCGTATCCTTCAGGTGGATCGAGGTCGAACACCATATAGTCAGGATTATCAAAGTTTGGTTTCCTGCTGTGCAACTGATGCAGTTCCAGCGAAGCGAGATTGGCAAGCCATACCAAAGATGCCGATTCAGTAGCGAGTATATAATCTTTTTTTTCTTCCTTGCCCAGCTGAACAAACTCAAGCCAGTCGGGTGCCCAGTCGGGCCTGTTCTTTTGATAAAAACTTTCTCCCGTAATACCATCCGGAAAGCGGATCAGCGTAAGCGCTCTACCCTTGATGTGATTAAGGATGGTTGGCGCTATCTTTAAATAGTATTCGATTACCTGTGCCTTCACAATGTGGTCTTCAGGAAACAAGACCTTGTCGAGATTGGAAATCTCGAGCTTACGCTTGCCTATCAACGTCCATTGTTTCTTTGCCATTGATCCTCTTTACTAGTTAGATAAAGTTAGCAGCGTTGAATTAATAAGAATAAAGACTTTAGCAATCAATGTCGTTGACTTTAGCAATTCTTTAACCTCTCTATAAGACTGATATTAAGGAGCTTAAGTCAACGACATTATATTAACAATCGCAATTCATCACATAAGAAACCAGAATCTACTCATTAACCTCGCCTATCTTTTTGTTGGAAAGGAAAATCATACCGACAATAAAAGACATGGCGGCAATACCTATAGGGTATAGCAATCCTGCAAAGGGATCACCGTCTGGATTGGTCTCCGTCTTACTCATCTCATAGAGGCTTGTTGCCACAAGAGGAGTCAATCCTCCAAACACACCGTTACCAATGTGGTACGGCAAAGACATGGACGTGTATCGTATGCGGGTCGGAAAGAGTTCAACAAGGAATGCGGCAATGGGGCCATACACCATGGTAACGAGTACCACCTGCATCAGTATGTAAAGCACCATCATCCAGAATCCTTCATCACCCAGCACGAGTTCATAGGTAAGGGCTCCGTCATCTGCTTTTGCGAATGTATAGATGGATCCATCTTGATAGGTATTGACGAATTTATCTTCACTTATTTTCTCTTCTGTTAAAATAGTCTTTGTCTTCACGTCAGTCAGTTCATACATCTTACCATAGATGGGTCGGTATAAGAGCACCGCTCCCAGCAAGCCTATCATCATGATCATCTTTCTTCCGATCCGATCCGACAACCATCCAAAATATATAAACAAGGGTGTACCAATCACCAACGCCACAGCAATGATATAAGTGGATTGAACAAAGTCTACATGACACGTCTTTTGAATAAATGACATGGCATAAAATTGACCTGTGTACCAAACAACTCCTTGGCCCGCAGTGGCGCCAAAGAGTGCGATGATAACGAGCTTGAGGTTTTCTTTCTTACCAAAACTTTCCTTTAATGGATTTTTTGAAATCTTTCCTTCTGCCTTGATCTTAGCAAACATGGGAGATTCGTTCATGCGCATGCGGATAAAAACCGAAACAGCTACCAGCGCAGCAGACAATAGAAAAGGAATCCGCCAGCCCCAGTTGTTAAAGGTCTCAACATCCATAGATTGCCTTACCAACAAAATCACACCCAGTGAAACGAAGAGACCAATGGTAGCAGTGGTCTGAATAAAGCTGGTATAAAATCCACGCTTCGCTGCTGGTGCATGTTCCGCAACATACGTAGCAGCACCCCCGTATTCACCACCTAGCGCCAGACCTTGTACCAAGCGAAGGACTACAACCATAATCGGGGCAAAAACTCCGATAGTTTCAAAACCCGGTATCAAACCAATACAAAATGTAGAGCCCCCCATAAGGATGAGGGTAACCATGAATGTATATTTCCTACCCACCAAATCACCCAGTCTGCCAAACACAAGGGCTCCAAAAGGCCTCACAATAAAACCTACCGCGAATGCTGCTAAGGTTGCGAGAAAGCCAGCGGTTGGATTCTCCTTAGGAAAAAACTGGTCTGCCAATACGGTTGCCAAACTTCCGAAAATAAAAAAGTCATACCATTCGATAAGTGTACCAACAGAAGAAGCTGCAATAACAAACCAAAGGGTTCGCTTCTCTGATGGTGTAACTGCGGGTGCGTTCATGGAGTAGGGTAAGGTAATTAAGAATTTAAATCGCCATTAAATTAGAAAACTTTTCTACTAATCGCATCATGCATTGATAATTGTTAACCTTACCTTACACATCTTACAAAGTAGACTTAATCATGATGCTTCTCTTCGTGCGCCTCATTTTTTGCATGGTACCATTCCTCCTGAATGTGATGGAAAATATCGTGGATTTTTGTGAGCGACATGGTAATGGCTTCATCATCTCCTGATTTTACCAACTCGGCAAATTGCGCTGCACTTACTTTCAAGGTGTTCAATGTAGCCTTCATGTCATCATTTTCAAAAACATCAGGCAGCGTTGAAGCAGCCCATGCATCTGCCCTGTTGGCCATTTCACTTGCCAGGCGTTTGGCAGGCTCCAGATTACTGGAGTCTTTATACGGATGGAAACATTCTGCCATAATAAGATGAAAATTGTCCATCTCATCCCAATTTACCATCACTTCATTATCCGGACTATTTTGTTTTTCTGATTTAGGATTACATGAAGTGAGGAAAACCAAAACCAGAAACGCGAAAATTGAAACATCGTATCTATTCATTTGTTTATAATTAAGTGTTACATTTTTTTAACCTTGTACTTTCTTCTTCTTTCAAAGAATGAAATTATCCATCTCAATACCTCGAAGTACAGAGTGATAAATAATAAAGCTGTCATAAACCAAATGACACCTACGTTAAACATCAATGTATCGAATGTTTTTCCTATAAAATATTTTGTTGGCTGATATAGATTGGCGGAGAAATCAAAACAGTTAGCAGGCTTGTGTTCATCTTCATAGATGGGATAAATGCGTTGCACCAGTTTGCCTTTATACTCTACAATACGTACAGGTGTGTTCCTATTTTTTACGGCTTCCGTAATAGCTTGGTTGACATACGTTCTTTTAAAATCTTCAA
The DNA here is from genome assembly GCA_038218385.1 of Cytophagales bacterium. Lineage (GTDB taxonomy): Bacteria > Bacteroidota > Bacteroidia > Cytophagales > Cyclobacteriaceae > JBBRKB01. The sequence continues at coordinate 3,766 of JBBRKB010000025.1, forward strand.
ACCCTTTCTCTTTTTCTGGCGTACTGGTCATATCCTCAATTAATTTTTCTTTTTTCTCCGAAGCGCTTGCCATCTTGTTGGCGTAATATTGTTTTAACGTGGCAAGAAATTCTGATGTAGCCGTGTGAACAGTGGAGTCAAACTTTCCAATTTCCAATCGCTCTATGTTCGGAAGATTCTCTTCCCCTACCCAGCGCAACTCCGATTTAATTTCATCATGCAGCAGCCCCAAAGACTCCTTCAGTTCTACATGTTGAAGGTTCCTCCAATTCAATCGTTGATTAAAAGAGTATGCCAGTTTTGATTCCAGTTGAGGAATGTAATAAACGCGTTTGTACTCCGACAAGGCAATGGTTTTATCAAGTGAATAAAATTGTTTCTCAAATGGATTGTCTTTGAATTGAGTAACCATGAAGGCTTCAAAAGCCCAACGCGAAGCCATGAGCTCGCCCATCAACGGCACTCCCACAGGCTTCCCTACCTGTGGATTAAATTTGTCAAAGTTGATCACTACGCCGCTCAACAAAAGCTGCGGAATTACCAACACAGGAATTAATATGTAGATGGTTACTGCCGAATTGAAGGCCGAGGAAATATTCAATCCCAACATGTTGGCAAAACATGAACAGCTAAACAATATAAACCAATAGCGAAGCTCGGTAATAGGAATTTCCAAAACCAAATTGCCAATGACAACAAACGTGATGGTCTGCAAGGCTGAGATCAGGAACATGACCAACACTTTCGACACGAGGTAACTGCTTTTGCTTAGGTGCAGGTATCGTTCACGTTTCAAAATTTTTCTATCCTTAAAGATTTCTTCCGCGCTCATGGTAAGGCCAAAAAACAAGGCCACCACTACGCTCATAAAAAAGAAGACGGGCATGTTTTCGTTTTCATAGAATGAATATGATGCACGTGAACTGAAAATATTGTAATACTTCACCATAAAGGAAATAAACAAAGCCAGCAGCGGAGCTTGCAACAAATTGATGGTCATGTATTGACTGTTGGCCAATTTAGCGAGCACGTCACGGGTTATAAACACATCCAGTTGCTTAAACCAATTAGGAATGGCCTGTGCTACCGGCAGCGCTTCAGTGACATGGTGAATGCGAGGTACTTTTATTTTTTGCTTAAAATATTGATACCATTGTCCGGGACTGATCTTTCGCGCATTGGTAAGTCGGCCATATTCATTTACGATCTTTGTTTCAATGATACTAAAAATCTGTTCGGGGTTAATGTTTCCACACTCGGGACAAGCCCCTTGATTTTTGTTGGCCGCATTGATAATGTCACGATAATACGTAACAGCTTCAACCGGATTTCCTGAATAAATCTGAAAACCACCTACATCCAAAATAACCAGCGAGTCAAATAACTTAAACACATCTGATGAAGGTTGATGAATGACGACAAAGATCATTTTTCCCCGCAAGGACAATTCCTTCAATAAGTCCATGATGTTTTCAGAATCACGAGACGACAGACCCGATGTGGGCTCATCAACAAAAAGAATGGTGGGTTCGCGAAGTAACTCCAGCCCAATGTTGAGCCGCTTACGTTGCCCTCCGCTAATGGCCTTTTGCAACGGTGAGCCAACTTTTAAATCTTGTATTTCCGTGAGGCCTAAACTGCTAATGATTCTCCTTACAGACTTTTCTATTTCATCACTTGAATAGTGACCGAAACATAACCGGGCTGCAAAAAATAAATTCTGATATACCGTAAGATCTTCAATCAATAAATCATCCTGTGGAATGTAGCCAATTATTCCCTCCACTTCTCTTGGTTGATCATGAATATTAATGCCATTGATGAGCACCCTGCCACTGGACGGTTTGTCGGAACCATTCAACACGCCCAACAGCGTTGACTTGCCGGAACCACTCGCACCCATGATGCCAATCAGCTTCCCTCCTTGTTCAGCAATATTAATATTCTGAAGTCCTGCACGCCCACTTTTGAAATGGTAAAAGATATGTTCAGCAGTAAACGTAATGGAGGAGGTTTGTTCATCTTTCAAAAACCGGCTCACTACATCACTGTAATAGATGGGTTCAATTTTATTCCCACGAATGGTACTACCCGTGGGAAAAACATCAATCTTTCGGCTTCGAAGATGGATGCTGTTGAGATACAAGGTGGAGATACCCAAATATTTCACCATGTATATCTCTGCGTCCGCGAGTCGTAAAATGGCAACTAATCCGGTAAGGTTTTTTGCGATAATCCGGGGACCCGGAAATTCTGTTTCATCCGATCCTTCATCAATGATCAACACATTCTTTGAAGCCAGCTCATCTATATCCTGACCCTTTACAAAAACTTGTAATGTTTGAATATCACGCTGTGGAATTTTTAAGCCTTGCCCAATGTAGAAAATCAGGTTGCCCTGTCGTTCTGAAATTTGATAGTCGGCATAGATAAGTTCAATAATTTTAACAACCAAAACAATCTTCTGCTGCATGGTAAGCGCCTGGTTCACCTGCTTTACTATTTGCATAATGTGAGACCAATCGTCTACAAATTGTTGTGTGTCCTCATCAATAGCAGTTATATCAACCGTTACGGGTGTGGCATGTGTGGCAATCCGTGCATCGAAAAGGTCGAGGTAGTATTTAATGGCATCGCGGTTAAGATGCTGGCCGAGGAATTCTTTTATGTTGTTGCGTTCATCATCGGTAATTCGTTCGCGGGCTACGATGGCAAACAACTGAATAATGGCTTTGAGCAGCTCTTCACTCATCGATCAATTCAAAAATAAAGTTAGTATCTACTATTCCTAAAGGTATTGAAAAGTGTAAAACATGTAGCATCAAAAACTATCATATCAATCGCATTTAGCAAAACAAAATTTATCCTTCGAAACGCAATGGAGGATAGCGAAGTAACATTGAATCACGCACTATTTCTAACATAAAAAAAGCGGTATTACCCGCTCTTTCTACTATATGTTATTTCACTAACCTATTTTATTGAAGATCAAATCCGAAAGAACCAGTAAACCTTCACGAAGGTATTCATCATCTACATCCAGCAGGTTTTCAATAACTGCACCGTCTTTGGTTTTAATGCTGGTGTTGTTCAAAGCACCCCTCGCATCTTTCATCTTTTCAGCTTCTTCCATCTCTTTCTTTCGCACAGTTTCATTAAGCGAGATCCGTGTTTCTGAAAGACTTTTCTTAAACTCTTCCGTCTCTTTTACAAATTTTGTTAACGAGGGATCTGTTTTCAACCGTTCGTGGTAAGATTTGTTCAAGCCACTGATTACTTTATCGTTTATGATGGGGGTGCGTTGATAATAGGTGCTCTTTATAACATCCCACGGCATGGCATTGGGATAAGAACTTTCACCATACTGATCTTGTGCATAAGGTGTTGGCAACAGCACATCAGGTATTACACCTTTCATTTGTGTACTGCTTCCGGTAATGCGGTAAAACTTCTGGAAGGTGAGTTTCACCTTGCCCACTTCTTCACCCGGATCATTGATAAACCTTGACAAGTCGATCACGGTTTGAACGGTACCTTTACCGTGAGTAGATTCACCAACGACAACACCCCTATGGTAATCCTGAATGGCGCCAGCAAAAATTTCAGATGCAGAGGCACTAAAACGGTTTGTCAACACCACCAATTGACCATTGTAAACGAGTTCCGGATCATCATCGCTCAGCACTTCTACTTTACTGATGGAATTTTTTACCTGCACTACCGGACCCTCCTTGATAAACAACCCGGTGAGTTGAATGGCCTCCGCGAGAGAACCCCCACCGTTATTACGTAAGTCCAATACAATTCCATTAACATTCTCTTTCTTCAACTCTTGAATAAGTCGTTGCACATCACGTGTGGTACTCGTATAATTTGGATCTCCTTTCTGATAGGCTTCAAAATCCATATAGAAACTAGGAAGCATAATGACACCTAATTTTAAATCCTGGCCATTTTTCTTATACTTGATCATACTCTTCTGTGCCTGTTGATCTTCCAGTTTAATCTTATCACGCACGAGGCTGATCTCCATACTTCCACCAACGACACCGGTAGTGGCTGGGTAAAATAATAACCGGACGGTTGTTCCTTTAGGCCCTTTGATTAATTTAACAACTTCATCTACGCGCCAGCCGACCACGTCAACCATCTCGCCCTTCTCTCCTTGCGCCACGCCAATGATGCGATCGTTCGCATGGATCTTGTCACTCTTCTCCGCAGGTCCGCCTGGCAATATTTCAATTACTTTTGTGTAGTCATTTTCAGTCTGCAGACGCGCCCCTATTCCTTCCAATGACAGACTCATACTCTGGTTAAAAAGGTCTGCAGCTTTCGGGGAAAAATAGTTGGTGTGGGGATCATACGATTCTGTAATGGCATTCATGTACATACTGAATACATCCTCTGAATTAAATTGATCCATGGATTTCCGCATTCGGCTGTACCGACTTTCAAGTGTCTCCTTAATCTCCTCCGGTTTCTTGCCCGCAAGTTTCAAACTCAGCGCCTGGCTTTTAATAATCTTTCTCCAGATATCATTCAACGCGGCAGGTGAAGTAGCCCACGCTTCCTTTTCACGGTTCGTTTCATAATATTCATCCACAGCATAATCGAAGGTTGATGGAATTAATTTCTGCTGGATGTAGTCCATTCGCTCTCGAAATCGCTTTTGAAAAACCTCGTAAATCTGGTATGCCAAGTCAACATTCTCAGCTTTGGTGTAGTCATCTATCTTGTAGCGATTGGGATCAAATGCCTTGATGTCTGACGCTAAAAAATACGTTTTGTTGTTATCAAGCGCCTTCACATACTCATCCAGAACGACTGATGATAACGAGTCGTTAAAATTAATTTTTCTATAATGATTGTTGTCTAATAAAAATGTGGTTACGCGCGCCTCCTTGCCATATATTGGTTTAGGTTTTAATGTTAGCGTGTCTACAGGTGAAAAAGCCAGAGCGTGCAAGCCCCCTAAAAAACCAAACACCCCTCCTAAAATCCATCTTTTCATTTGCTTAAATTTAATTGTGTAAATCCTTCGTGTGATTAAACCGATAATGTTCCTTTCGGGTTATGCATTTCCGGTCATCAATAAATGTGCCTTACATTATCCTATCTACTAATTATCCTTCTTTGTCATCGTATTCTGCCAAAAAACCTTTGGCTTGCTCCGTTGTTTGGAACTCAAAGAATTTGCGACCGGATACATTGGAATGGATTTCAACGCGCACCAGGTCAATGTTCTTGTTGCGTTTGAAATTAGATTTCATGGCTGTTGCTTTATAATCTTCCGGCGCCTTTGTTGATATTCTGAATGCCGTAGCCCGAATGGATTTACAATATGTACACTGGTAATGTTTTATGAGTTCTCCGGATGAAGTATCGGTAGTTTCTTCTGTTATTTCTTCGCGCACAACACGCATGGTGTGGAAACTGCAGCTATTGCATTTAAGCGCCTGCAAGTGGCCGGGATACTTTTCAATCTTTACCTCTCCCGATTTTTCATCAACCCACACATCATAGTCAATAGAAAACACATTCTCTTCAGCCTTCATCCCTTCTTCCATGTGCACATCTTCTTCCTCTTCACCTAGCAATCTCATTTTCGCGCCACTCTTCGTGAGGCGGGGCATATAACGCCACTTATTAAGTTTTCTGCTAAGAATGGTTGGGTAGTAATAATCTAGCACCAAAAACGCTACGTAGCTTACCAGAGTACCGCCGGCTATCGACATGAAGAACCTGACGAAAAACCAAACCCCCATTTCATTGAGTTTATTTTTACCATACAGGTTTACAATCATCATGGCAGCAAGGCCAAAACACAAAAAGACGTATTTGTAGTTTTTGATCTCATGGGTATTCAAAAAATCATACCTTCCCTTATAATCACTAATGGAGGCCGCCTTGACTTTATGAATAATGTAGAGAATGATCCCGGAGGCGACCATAATAAGGGCTCCTACTATCATTGCATTGTTCCAAAAAAAAAGGAAGGGGCTTTCCTGGGAATTTTCCATAAATTTGATTTTACCTTTAGTGTGTTTTAAATATAACAAAAACGAAGTATTGCCATCCCATTATATAAAATGAATAGAACGATTTTTAAGATTTTAGCGCGGATCAATAAAATTATCCTTCCAAAGTATAGCGATCGTGATCTTGCCCGATTGTCTAAATGGGACAAGGCACTAGTCGGTTATCGATACTGGGTCACAAAAAACTCCCTGTAAAAACCAAATCTCCAAAAAAAATATTGTGAAATTTTGCACAGATTAATAACCGTTATGTGAATTCTATTCCCTATCATTGTGTAATAATGCACAGTGATGACCCAGTACGAAAGGCAGAAAATAGATTTGGAGCTACGGCAATTTGCCCATAGAAATTTCGAACGTCCTTCAGACTGCCGGAATTTAGAACAGATTCGATTCTATATACGCGAACTCTGCACCCTCATTGATAATTATGAAAAACGCTCTACTTACGTCCCCGAATGGGTATATGCCCTTCTGGCTCAATACAATGCCCGCCAGAATTCCTTCTTGTATGTAGACTTCACAACTACGTATTGCTAAAGTCGCATATGCGATACATCCCATCTCCCATTCCCATCAAGTTTGAAACGGTATACACGGCCACGGCCAATCCATCGGGAAGGATGCAGTATCACAAGATCAAACCCGGGCAAAGCAAACTGCGGATCAGCCGATCAGAATTTATAAGGATGTATAACGATTCCCCCATTGTTGCCATTCGACCCATGCAGCAACCCAAACAGGAAACAATTTTTGAATTTGAATTCTATATTTAATCCTGCTTCAACACCTTCTCAAGATCAGCGGGGGAATAGCGTATGGATTTAATAGTCTTATTATCAGCAGTTCGGTAGACAAGCCACTTCCCTCCTTCTTCTTTATAATAACATGCTGTTCCATCTTTCTTCAGATAGTGATCAACCGTGTCTATGGCCTCTTGTTCGGTGTTACATGCCTTGCTCATGTTAGAGCGTTGCACTTCATTGAACAGTGCATTGAACCTATCGCCCAACCCAAACTCCAGCACTGCACCCGCGAGCACATATTGCAAATCACATAAAGCATCGGCTATCTCTACAATATCTTTTTCTAAAATGGCAACCTCGAGTTCCTTTAACTCCTCAGCCAATAAAGCAACTCGAAGTTTGCATCGATTCTCTTCAGGTATAGTGGGTGTTTCTAAAATAGGATGTTTAAATGTCTTATGAAATTCTGCTACAGAATTAAGGGAATCGGGCTGCTTCATATACTAACTAAATTTAAATCGCGAATTAAAACGATTCACAAGAATACTAAAAATCAGCTATCTTTGTAGCCATGGAATTTTTCCGTTCGCATACATTCAGAAAAGTATTCACCTTGGTGGTAGGGATTGTCTTTATCAACCTGTGTTTTATATTATCAGAAGTAAATGCGCTAAAGATATATAGGGTAAACAAAGTGCTAGTGGAGAATATTGAAAAAATAATTTCCATCCATACGCTTGAAGAAGAATCTGATTCCGCTTCCACGCTAGTAGGTGCTGACCAGTTTCTTGAGCTTTTTCACCAACAACACAGTGCATCCTTATCTTGCACCACCAGGTATCTAAAAAATCAATTTAACTTACGACATTCATCCCATATTCTTTCCCTTATATTGGATGTTGCCATCCAACCTCCTGAAGAAGCGCATCTCACCAGAGCTTGATTCCACAGCTCAATTTTACCCTTCTTTTTTACCCTCATAAATATTTTAACAAATGGATGTTAGAAAGTTAACTGCTGATATCGCAGCGGGGTTAACGGTTAGTTTTGCTGCCATATCGTTAGGCGCAGCGTTCGGTGTAATGTCAGGACGTGGTGCCTTTGCCGGGATGATCGGTGCTGCCGTTATTCCTATTATCACTTCCATTTTTGGCGGTACTCGCATACAAGCATCAGGTCCAACGGCCCCTATGACTGTGGTTTCTGCCCTTACTATTGCGTTTGCTTACGATCACTTTCCGGATAAGGTGTTGGCAGAGCAATTCATTACCCTCGTGTTTATTATGAACGCCATCTTTCTGGCAATAGTCGGTATAATCGGTCTGGGTAAATACATTAAGTTGATTCCCAATGTTGTCATTCTAGGATTCATGAATGGCATTGCTGTACTCATCTGGGCAGATCAATTTAAAAAACTGGTTGGCATTGACTCCGATAAAATAAAGGGAGGAATGGGTATGAACCTGGCCGTTGCCATAAGCACATTTGCGTTGATATTTATAATAACCTGGGCGGTAAAAAAACTAAAAATAAAACCATCCCTAAAATCATTTATCTCGGGTGTACTGTGGAGTATCATTCTGATGACAATTTTTTCATCCCTTATCAACCTCAATATTGAACACGTTACCTTAGGCACATCCATAAGTTCTTTTGGTGAGTTTGGTAACATGATCATTCGTTACTTTCCTTCATCGGAAATATTCACAACGGAATATGTATTGATGGCCGCAAAGTTCGGTGCAGAGCTCATGTTGCTGGCGTATCTCGATTCCTTATTAACCGCGCTGGTCGTTGATAAAATGACAAAGGAAAAATCGAAGCTCAATAAAGAATTGATTGCGCAAGGATTGGCCAATGCCACATCAGCAATCTTACAAGGTATCCCTGGCGCGCAAGCCACCATTCGCTCTGTTCTGTTGGTAAAGGAAGGTGCAGAAACCCGCATTGCCGGAATCTTGCTGGGTGTATTTGCATTGATCATACTCATCTTAATAAAAGACTTGTTAGCCCTTGTGCCGGCTGCCGTGTTCATGGGCGTCTTATTAAAAGCTGGCCTTGATGTTGCCGACAAAGATTTTCTCCTTATGTATTTCAAACGTAAATGGAAGCAGTCGCGCGAACGCAACATTCAATTGCTATTTATTCTTTACACTACCATCATCACCGTGTTAGTGGATCTGAATACCGCCGTTGTAAGCGGTACGATTCTTTATTATATTTCCCGATATTTCTTTAAAACAAAAGATGTAGAGGAAGAGTTAACTGAAGTAGGTGAAGAAGATCAAAAATTAGTAACAAACTAAAAATTAATGTATGGAAATATACAAAGCATTGCTCGAAGGAAACAAAAAATGGGTAGCCGAAAAATTAGACATCGATCCCGATTATTTTATTAACTTATCAAAAGGACAAAGTCCGGAAGTACTTTGGATTGGATGCTCTGACAGCCGTGTACCTGCCAATGACATCACACGCACAAAACCAGGCGATATTTTTGTTCACCGTAACATTGCCAACATGGTGGTGCACACCGACATGAACATGTTAAGTGTGCTTGACTATGCAGTAAATGTTTTAAAAGTGAAACATGTGATTGTGTGTGGCCATTATGGATGTGGTGGCGTGAAGGCTGCGATGGGCAACCAACAATTCGGACTGATTGACAACTGGCTTCGTAACATTAAAGATGTGTATCGCTACCACACCGAAGAATTGGACGCCATCGAAGATGAAGAACAACGCTTTAAACGGTTTGTAGAACTAAATGTAATGGAGCAAGTACTTGATTTAAGCAAGACTTCTATTATTCAAAATGCATGGCAAAACAGAAATGAACCTAAGGTGCATGGGTGGGTGTATGAATTAAGTACCGGGCTGATCAAAGATTTGGACGTAAGTCTGGATAGCACCGTGGACATGCCCTCCATTTTTAATATAGAAAACAAAGTCTTTATGTAAAGACTTTTTGCCAGGTAAAACGAAGTCCCATACTACCAAATGAGGGTCGCAAACTTATTCTAAGAATACTATATTTGCGGCTCAATTTTGTAGTATGGGAAATTTCGTTGAAGAATTACGTTGGAGGGGTATGATCCATGACATCATGCCCGGAACTGAAGAGCAACTCCTTAAAGAATCCACAGCAGGCTATGTTGGGTTTGATCCCACGGCCGACTCCTTACATATCGGAAATCTCGTCCAGATCATGACACTCGTTCACTTTCAACGGTGCGGACATAAGCCTGTTGCGCTTGTCGGTGGTGCAACCGGAATGGTTGGCGATCCTTCCGGTAAATCTGCAGAACGAAATCTTTTATCTGAAGATACATTACTTTACAATTTATCGTGTGTAAAAAAACAATTAGAGAAATTTCTTGATTTTACTTCACCTACCAACCCCGCTGAACTCGTAAACAACTACGACTGGTTTAAAGAATTTAAATTCCTCGACTTCATTCGTGATGTTGGCAAGCATATCACCGTTAACTACATGATGTCTAAAGATTCTGTGCAAAAGAGACTTGAGTCTGGGTTGTCATTTACGGAATTCAGCTATCAACTCGTGCAAGGCTATGATTTCTATTGGCTCAATCAACATAAGAATTGCAAACTTCAAATGGGTGGTTCAGACCAATGGGGAAATATTGTAACCGGCACAGAACTGATCAGAAGAAAAACAAATGGAGAAGCGTTTGCCATCACTACTCCCCTCATCAAAAAAGCCGATGGTACAAAATTCGGAAAGACCGAGCAAGGCAATGTATGGCTTGACGCAAAGAAGACTTCTCCCTATCGTTTTTATCAATATTGGATGAATGCTTCTGATGAAGATGCTGCCAATTTCATCCGCATCTTCACAATCAAATCAAAGGAAGAGATAGACACATTAATAATGGAACATGCAATTTTGCCACACGAACGAAAACTACAAGCTGCATTGGCAAAAGACATTACCATTCGCGTACATTCTGAAGCAGAATATGAAGCTGCTGTAAAAGCGTCATCTATTCTTTTTGGAAACTCTACTACAGAGTTACAAAGCCTGGATGAAGACACCCTGCTCGCCGTATTCGAAGGCGTTCCTCAAACTACTATTTCAAAATTGGAGTTTGATGCTTGCCAAACTACCACAGACTTACTTTCAATCGTTACGCGCGGAATGATTTTTAATTCCAAAGGAGAGGCTAGAAAAATGATTCTGGCAGGGGGCGTGAGCATCAATAAAATGAAAGTGGATGACCCGAATGCAAAAGGTGAACACATTTTACTTCAAGGAAAATATTTGCTGGCGCAGAAGGGGAAGAAGAATTATTATTTGATTACAATATCCTGAACTTGAAGAAGGGAAATTGGTTTGAGAAAAAGAGACAAACTTTAATTAGACAGTGATATTGGGAACCCTACCGTTAATTGCAATGATCTGTTCTGAGATATCACATCCGCATCATAATCATACAAATTTAACAAGCCCATCTGAAATCGCAGATCGATAACAATCGGTCCCGCTTTAACTCCTAATGCTACCTGTGTGCCCAAGTCGAATGCGTTGTCTATATATGCAGCATTGAAATTATCAGACTTCCTACCGAATTTTATTTTATCATTCGAAGATTCCCATTTTCCCATATACAACACCTTTTGCATTCTTTTCCCTCCAATACCATAACTAAAGGTAGGCCCGACACCAGCATAAAAATTATTAAACTTAAATTTAGCCAGCACTGGAATTTCTAAATAAATTAAATTTTATCTCACTACTGAACTCTGGTCCGTCATAAACAATTTTGAAACCCTTTTGATGAAACAAAATTTCAGACTGAATGGCAAACCAATCTCGTACATCCAGCTCTAACGATGCACCAAAAACAATTCCCATCTTTCCCTCTGGCTTGTCTGGGCCGTATCCATAATTAAAATCATCAGAAAATGCCACGGTAGAATAGGATGCACCTGCTTTCGGGATGATAATGAGTTGCGCATACATGGCCGAGCCAACGAGGAGCAACACAAGGCTACACACTAATTTTTTCATAAGATGTTTTATTTAGTTTAAAAGGGTAGAAACAAAATCTGAATATGAAGTTACACTTTATAATAAATTACCAATAAGATCGAACGGACTTGATTGGAAATATTTACTGGTGTAGAATCGAAGAAGAATTATTATTTGATCGTTATTAATCCATAAAAAAAGAGGCTATCCTTTTAGGATACCTCTTCTTTTTACTATCAATGTATCTGAAACTATTTACGACCGAATAAAGTATAGCCTACATAGACTTGAAGATTGTTGTTCTTAAAGTCTCTAGTAAAGCCACTGTCATCAACAATATCAGTTACACCTAAGCTAGCTTTTTTAAATTTCTTATTGATAAACATGGGAATAGCCATATCCATTATAGTTGCTAGGGCATTGGTTCTGTTTATCTTTTGTGGATGTTTGTTCTTGTTTTCCTGATCGGCATGGTGTTCCTGTCTTACTTTTTCTTCTATGGGATGTGCGTAGGCTGAACACAAACTCATAAGGAAAATCTTGGAATGAAAATCCTGCTTGATGGCTTTAGCAGTTTTACCAGAGAAATTTTCCAACTCGACTCTTGCTTTAAGTAGTTTATAGGCTTCTTCTTCACCCCATCGGTAATGATAAAGATGTCCTATTTCTTCTTTAGTATATTTTTCACAATCTGTCAATGAACTGCACAATACTTCAACTTCTCCGTTTTCCAGTTCCACTTTTACAAGTCGACAACTAATTTCCTTTCCCAACATGTCAGGGTATTCCAGCAGCTTCTCCCTATCTTTTTTTGGGAGTTTAAATTTTACGATCTTCTCCGAATCTTTACTTTGAGTAAACTCATAGACTTGTAACCACCATTCATCTTTAAGCCTTACACAGAACTCAATGCCTTTGGCTTGTAATAGAAATAATAACCAGAAGCATGGGTAACCTCTGTCTAGCAACAACATATCACCCTTATTTATTTTATCGAGGTGTAGCATTAGCAAGTCCC
>JBBRKB010000026.1:0-16250 GCA_038218385.1 Cytophagales bacterium
GTCTTCAAACAATCCAGAACTTCCCGTCAGTATTAGTTTGTTAACTTTGCTTCCGTTCTTGATGGTGTACATCAGCGCAATATGACCGCCCAAGCTATTGCCCATTATGGTCATTTTGTTAATTTGTTTGTGTTCTAAAAACTCTTCGACAAATTTTCTTAGACCATCCAGGCCTGCTTCCTTTATAGGCATTTCGTAAATTGGAAGCATGGGTATCACCACACGATACTTTTTTGAAAACCGTTCTACAACGCCCTCCCAATTGCTTAACGCACCAAAAAGTCCATGTAGCAACAGCAGCACCTCTCCATTGCCCTCATCCACAAACCTGAACCCACCATCCTCTTTTACTGTAATTTCCATGACTGTATTTTACGATAAGTAAGGAAAAAAATTAATTAAAAACATGTATTACAATTACAAATTGGAAAACAGTACTCAGTTGAAGACATTTCCTACAGCCGGAATCCACGCTGATACAACAGCTGTAAATTTGGGGGCAAAATCTGTTAGAAATGGATATAAGAAAGAATCTTCACAGATTCTGTTCAACGGATCATCGCTAATTGAATTTACAATCCACAACATAATGCTGATCAGGAAGGCCATTTTGATCAGACCCAACAAGCCCCCTGCCGCTTGATCTATAATTCCCAATAAGGTTAAAGACAATGACGCTCTAATTGCTTTGCCTATTAGTGAAACTACTATTACGATAAGTACAAACACAAAAGCAAATGCCACGTAGGGTAAAAAAGTCTCATTCATATCGATGTGGCCTTTAATCATAACCATTGCATTTCCCAATAACACAAAGCCTCCAATCACCCCAAGAACCAGAGCCAGCAACGTTATAATCGTCATTAGAAACCCGTCTTTAAAACCTTTAACGGCGCCTATTAAAATAAGAATTCCAAAGACAATGTCTGCTGCGTTCAAGGCGTCAATAGTTTCTTCACCAGTTCAGCAATAAGTTTTCCATCGGCCAGGCCAGAAAGTTTTTTTGTGGCAACGCCCATCACTTTTCCCATTTCTTGAGGTCCCTTGGCGCCTGTTTCTTCTATGATGTTCTTTACTGCTGATTCCACTTCTTCGTTGCTCAACTGTTTGGGCAGATAGCGGTTGATTACTTCCAATTGAAACAATTCTTTATCTGCAAGATCCTGACGCGATTGGGCTAGAAATATATCGGCAGATTCCTTGCGTTGCTTTGCTGCTTTCATGAGGAGTTTGTTTTCAATATCGGAAGTGATAACACCGCCATTAGCTTTATCGGTTTCCGCTAGCAAGATGGACGACTTGATGCTGCGTAAGGCCTCCAACTCTTCTTTTTTTCTGGCCAGCATGGCATTTTTTATATCCGTATCAATTTGTTCTTTCAAGCTCATACTACTCTTATTCTTTGTTGTAAATTTGACGCTCAACTGATATTCCCGTGACCCGATTAAGTGTCAATATTAACAAATTTGCCACACTCAGAAATGCCAGAGGTGGAAATAATCCAGACTTGGTAAAGGTAGCTTTGGACTGTGAACGATTTGGCGCACAGGGCATTACTGTGCACCCAAGGCCTGATGAGCGTCACATCCGATACGCTGATGTGCTCGCCCTAAAAAAGGTAGTAAAAACGGAGTTCAACATAGAAGGATTTCCTGATGAGCGTTACCTAAAAATCATTCAGGAAGTAAGGCCTGCTCAGGCCACATTGGTGCCCGATCCTCCCGATGCCATCACCTCCAATGCCGGATGGGATACGGTGAAGCATGCAAAATTCCTTATCGACATTTGCCATCAACTGAAATCATATGGGGTTAGAGTTTCTGTTTTTGTTGATCCTCAGCCCATAATGGTGGAAGGTGCCTCTGCGGTCGGTGCCGATAGAATTGAGCTTTATACAGAACCTTACGCGCGTGAATTTCTTTTGAATGCAGATATAGCCGTGAAACCTTATGCAGAGAGTTTAAGGATAGCTAAAAATGTTGGGCTTGGCGTTAATGCAGGTCATGATCTAGACCTATACAATTTGCGTTTCCTGAAAGATGCACTTCCCACATTGGATGAAGTTTCCATTGGCCATGCACTCGTTTGTGATGCCTTATACTTGGGCTTGGAAAACACCATTCAATTATATAAGAAAGCCCTTAAATAGTTCCTCGTTATTTTTCATTAGAACTTTTTTTCCTTTAGTTATTGTGTCTGTGTTCCCTTACTTTTGCGACCGATTAATCGATCCATTTCTTTCTGACATTTAAACAACAAGCCTTTACAATGAAAAGAGATAAAATAATATTTGACCTGATTGATAAAGAAAAACACCGCCAACAAAATGGTATTGAGCTGATTGCCTCTGAGAATTTCACTTCTCCGCAGGTAATGAAAGCAATGGGGAGCGTCTTGACCAATAAGTATGCTGAAGGGTTACCAGGGAAACGATATTATGGAGGATGTGAGGTGGTAGATGAGATTGAACAACTTGCCATCGATAGGGCGAAAGAATTGTTTGGTGCAGAATGGGCAAACGTGCAACCCCATAGTGGAGCACAAGCAAATGCCGCCGTAATGCTGGCATGTTTAAAACCCGGAGACAAAATTCTTGGCTTTGATCTTTCACACGGTGGCCATTTAACTCATGGTTCGCCTGTCAACTTTTCCGGAAAACTTTACCAACCGAGTTTCTATGGCGTGGAAGAAGAAACCGGAACGATTGATTTTGATAAGGTGATAAAAATAGCCGAGCGTGAAAAACCAAAGATGATTATCTGTGGAGCCTCTGCCTACAGCCGGGATTGGGATTATAAAAAATTAAGGGAAGCAGCAGACGCTGTTGGAGCAATAATATTGGCCGACATCAGTCATCCGGCAGGACTGATTGCACGCGGACTTCTTAATGACCCCATGGAATATTGTCATGTGGTCACAACCACAACGCATAAGACTTTGCGCGGCCCTCGTGGTGGAATGATCATGGTCGGAAAGAATTTTGATAATCCCTGGGGATTGAAAACGCCAAAAGGTGAGCTTAGAAAAATTACTTCGCTTCTTGATTCAGGTGTTTTTCCTGGAACACAGGGAGGCCCGTTGGAACATGTGATTGCCGGAAAGGCGATTTCATTTCTGGAAGCCCTTTCTGATGAATACCTTACTTACATCGTTCAGGTTAATAAGAATGCACAAGCCATGTCAAACGCTTTTGTAGAGCGTGGGTATAAAGTGATTTCCGGTGGTACTGACAATCACCTGATGCTTATCGATTTGCGTTCTAAAAAATTAACCGGAAAGCAAGCTGAAGAAGCGCTCATACAAGCAGAGATTACGATTAACAAAAACATGGTACCGTTCGATACGCAATCGCCTATGGTTACTTCGGGGATGCGCGTAGGCACGGCTGCCATCACCAGCAGGGGAGTAATGGAAAAAGATGTTGTAAAAGTTGTTGATTTGATAGATGAGGCTTTGCAAAAGCCAAACGATGCTAAACACCTTAAAGCGGTGAAGCGAAAAGTCGTTCGGCTGATGACTAAATTCCCTCTCTACGCATAAACCATAATTTGATTACTGTATGAGTGAAGAAAGGGAAATGTCATTCCTCGAACATCTAGAGGAACTTCGTTGGCATGTTGTGCGATCAATTTCGGTTTTGGTTGTTCTTACCATCACCACATTTTTTTTCATTCAACGCATTTATGATGAAGTGATTTTCGCACCGTCACGATTGGATTTTCCAACCTTTCAATGGATGTGCAAAGTGGGCAAGGTTCTACACATGGAAGGATCCTTGTGTATAGAAGAATTGCCTATGAGTGTGATCAGCCGCACCATGATGGGGCAGTTCACCATGGCGCTAGTCTCTTCGTTTGTTATAGCCTTAATTGTAGGGTTCCCCTATGTCTGTTGGGAAATATGGAGGTTCATCAAGCCCGGTCTTCATTCAACCGAGCGAAAATATTCAAGAGGTGCCGTTGCCGCCATCTCGTTCTTGTTTTTATGTGGCGTTTCGTTTGGTTACTACGTTATGTGTCCGATGGCGGTCTATTTCTTTTCTAATTTTCAATTGAGCGAAACTATCGACAATCAGTTTGATGTAAGCTCGTATGTTACAACCATTGTCACTTTGGTATTTGGAAGTGGAATGCTTTTTCAATTGCCCATTGTGATCTATTTCCTCACGCAAGTAGGCATTGTAACGCCCACATTTCTTCGTCAATATAGAAAGCATGCCATTGTTATTATTTTGATAATAGGTGCGATTGTTACACCTCCCGATCCCATCAGTCAAACGATTATATCTATACCGCTGTTCTTCCTTTACGAATTCAGTATATTCATATCCGCCGTAGTGATGAGAAGAAAAGCAAAACTAGAAGAGCTTGATAACTAACACAAAACCAACCATAGCCTTAGGCGGAGACCACGCAGGATTTGACTACAAAGAAAAAATCAAATCGTGGCTTGAAAAAAATAATTACGTTGTTACAAATTTCGGTGTCAATTGTCCTGAGTCTGCGGATTATCCTGATGTAGCACACCCTGTTGCAAAAGCTGTTGAAACAGGCACCAACAGATTTGGCGTGCTCATCTGTGGAAGCGCGAATGGTGTCGCCATCACAGCCAACAAACACCAGGGCATACGGGCAGCCATTTGCTGGACCGAAGAACTGGCATCGCTTGCACGCCAGCACAACAACGCCAATATACTTTGCCTCCCCGCCAGGTTTATTTCCATTGAAGACGCAGAAACCATTTTAGAAAAATTTCTTAATACAGAATTTGAAGGGGGTCGTCACGCCAATCGCGTAGACAAGATCAGTTGCTGATCAGTTGGTAGATAGTTCCTTCTTTCACATACATACGCTTTAATGCCGGGATCTTTTCAAGAAAGGGCATCATTACATTTTCAGGATCAAGAATAACCTGTGGGGCATCTCGTTTAAATTCTTTCCCGACAAGAATGACGTTCTCGTAATATTCAGGATGCAGAAATATTTCGCGCGACAGCTGCCAATTAAAAAAACCAGTGGCCAATGTATTGTCCACAAAAACAGAAACATCATTCTGTAGACTAAGGATTTTTTTATTCTCAACCGAGGTGGTTGACTTCTCTACAAACAAAGTGGAGTAGTTGATTTTAGTTTTCAAAAAATCATAGCGAGCAAGGTAACTTATCGCCACAATAGAAATTGTAAATATCCAGAAGCTGATTTCTGCCAAGCGCTTTTTTCTGAACACCAGAAAAAAATGGTTTATGAACAAAACTAAACAGGGTATAATAGGCAACAGACTTTGCGGACGCAAATCATTTGACCATAGCGCCTGAAGCACGCCAAAGACAAGCCAAAAAAATGTAACCTGTAAAAGTTGCGATTGATATTTAGTGAACCTTGACTCACGGGCCAAAAGAATAAATGCAAAGATTAAAAAGAGAAGCGGAACAGCGCACAGATACAGTAGTCCTTGCAAGTGAACAAGGCTTTCTGCGTTACCAAACATGTTTTCGAAATAGTAATAATTCACTAATAAATTCACCTTGCCCTTTAAAAGATAAAGACAGACCAAAAGACCATGTGGCAAAGCAAAACCCGTGAGCAGTAACAATACACTTCTCAAGCTTCTTCTGGAAAAAATAATTAGGACAAGACATGCCGCCGGAAGGTAGATAGAGTAGCTAAAGGCAAACAAGCTCGCTATGCTAAGAAAGACTGCGAGTTTCAGAATATTCTCATCACTAGGAGCATTAAATTCTATCTCTTTGAAAAGATAACTCATACTAATAAGGAGAAATAGCGAAGCCATTAAATCACCCGATAAGGCAAGTGTATCAAACGAAAAGAATGCCAGTATGATATAGAGCAATGATGGCAGGTATGAGTTATCCGTAAAAACCTTGCGGCTGATAAAAATGGCGCCAATTAAAATGGCTTCAAGGAAAAGAACGATAAAGCCCACGATGTGACGAGCCAGTAGACTTTTACCAAAAAGAAAACTAAATACGCCCTGAATCCAGGCGGCAAGGGGAGCTGATGGGTCAACCAAAGAGGCGGCTGGTAAGTATCCGTCCCCTATTTTTTCACCGATCACCATGTCCTTAAGTTCGGCAACTGTAAGGGGCGGAGCATCGATAAACAAAGGAAGGCTGATTATCAGGGAAATGATTAACAGCGTAATCAGCCGATAGGGATCATTTATTTTGAAATAACTTATCAAGGTGCAGCTTTCATTAAAGAGTTGCCAATATGCATAAATTCTTTTAACAGATGAACATGCGCCTGGCAATTGTACCAGATAAACTTTGATGGTATATTTGCATCTATGGCCAGCTCAACACGACAACAGAAATACGCCAAGCTCATTCAAAAAGAAATCAGCGCCATTTTTCAGCGCGATCACAAAGGCTTTTTGAGTGGTGACCTCATTAGCGTTGCTGATGTAAAAATGAGCCCGGATCTTGGCATAGCAAAGATATACGTCAGCATGATGTTGGCTAAAGACAAGCAAGCCATCCTGGAGAAGATCGTTGAGCACAAACGCGACATCCGTGGAGAACTTGGCAACCGGATTGGCAAACAAGTAAGAATTGTTCCTGAATTATTTTTCTTTCTTGATGAAGTTGAGGAAGAGGCTAATCGTATTGAAACCCTCATCAAGAACCTAAATATTCCTCCTGCACCCGGGGCGGAAAACTAATGTCATCCGTGAACTTACCGCTTCTAATTTCCGGACGTTACCTTTTCTCTAAGCGCAAAAAGAATTTCATCAACATTATCTCCATCATATCAGTAGTAATCGTTTCACTGATTACAGCTGCCTTGATTATTATTCTCTCCGTATTTAACGGGCTTGAAGATTTACTTCGCACACTTAACAACTCCTTCGACCCACAAATAAAAATTGAGGCAAGCAGAGGAAAGTCATTTGAAGTGACACCCGACCTACTTGCCAGCGTAAAGAAAATACATGGTGTGAAACTAGTGACAGAGGTGATAGAAGATTATGCCTATCTCAAATATCGCGATGCCAACCAGGTAGTGATGATGAAAGGTGTCAGTCCTAATTTTCTTGAACAACATAGAATAGACCACAACATTGTGGAAGGCGATATTACTAAGGGCACATTCAACTACGCCATCATTGGCAGTGGGATTAAATATGCGCTGTCCATTTCATTGGACGATATTAACCCGCTACATCTCTATTACATTAAAAACTTAAAAAGCGGAACGCTGGATCCTTCCAAACTTTATTCACAAAAATCAATAACCGCGGGTGCCGTCTTTTCTATCGTTCAAAATTTTGATGAGAATTATGTGGTGGTGCCAATAGCATTTGCCGAAGAACTTTTGAGTTATAAAAACAAACGAACGTCGTTAGAAATATTGACCGATGGCATTGTTGATGAAAGCGAAGTAATCCGAAACATGGAGCAGTCGCTGGGCACAAACTTTCATGTACTGGATCACCAACAACAACACAAAGATCTCTTCAAACTACTAAAGACTGAAAAACTTTTCGCCTTTCTTGCCCTCACCCTTTTACTGATTGTTGGATCCATCAACATATTTTTTAGTTTGATGATGTTGGCCTTGGAAAAGAAAAAAGATGTGTCCATTCTTCACGCCATGGGTACTCAACTTACCACCATTCGAAACATTTTTTTATTACAAGGAGGCCTCATCGCTATTATTGGAACCATCAGCGGGCTGGTTTTAGGCGGGGCTGTTGTGTGGCTTCAGCAACACTTTGGCCTTGTCTCCATGGGCATGGAAAGTTCTGTAATGGAAGGCTATCCAGTAAAGATGAACCCTTCCGATTTCGTTGTTGTGCTCATCGTTATGACGTTAATCACCTTCCTTATATCGTACAAACCAGCCTCTCTGGCGGCAAAATTTGCCTCTGTCCAGCATCTTTGAGGTTCTACCGAAAAATATAAAAAAAAAGCAATTATATCGCTGATAAGCATTAAATTGCCTATTCTGTAAAAACCAAAGGCCCCGATTTTCCATGAAAGTCTCTGCTTCACAGCCTTTTCAAATTGTATATTCACTGTACTCACACGAGTATCTGGGATTCGTCTTTGAATCCTACATTGTTCATTTGGACGAAAAAGGCAAGCTTACTTTTCAACATCAAAACATTTCTTCCAAAAATGCACGCGAGTTTTCAAGAGGTTTGGACGATCGTGACTTTGAGCTCATTGAAATAATGGACTCCATGCAACAGGATGTTGTCGCCAAAAAATTTTTTAGCAAGCACGTAAAGCCTGACGAGTTCTTTGCAAAAATTTACGATAAAGCAAAAGGCAACGAAGTAGTTCAGGAGCAGATTGAAGACTACATGGAGATACGAAGGGCAAAGGCCCTGGAACGCATTAAAGGGAAAATGCTATTTGAAATGGGAAATGATGGTGAACCCACGTGGCATCCCGTTCAAGTGCTCGAAAAAAGAGCCTCTATACAGTTTCATTTCATGCGCACGGATGATCACACCAATTATTTCCCCACCATCACGCACGATGGAAAAAAATTAGACTTACCCAATGCCGGTGCTTATCTCATCTGCAAACATCCCGCGTGGATGGTGTTAAATGGTAAGCTGTATGGCTTTGATAAAAATGTAGATGGGAAAAAGCTCCTTCCTTTTTTCACAAAAAAGTTTGTGGTCATTCCGAAAAATGTTGAAGAGACCTACTACAATAAATTTGTTGCGCCACTCATTGCCAGCTTTGATGATGTAGAAGCACAAGGTTTTGTGATCGACAAAAGTTTGTATGACCCAAGTCCGGTATTGACATTATCAGAACTACATACCGCACATGCTTCAAGCGCTGCTACATTATTTGAATCCGCTAAAGAAGATGAGAAGAGCGATGAGATGGGAAAGATTGTTTTTGATCTTTCATTCAAATATGGCAAGCACCGTTTTCGAGGTGACAACATTGGGCCTGTAAGTGTTACTATAGAAAGGGAAAATGACAATTATATCTTTCACCGCATAGAGCGAAAAACAGACCTTGAGAAAAATTTCTTGCACACACTTCAAAAGCTTGGCCTCCCGGCTAAAGGATTTCGTGTGGCTATACCCAAGTCCGAGGCCTTTTCTTGGTTGAATGAAAACCGTGTCAACTTGTTGAACCTGGGTTTTGAAGTGAGTCAACCGGAAAGCCGCGACAAAAAATATTTTGTGGGCAAAGCCGTCATTGAAGTTGAAGTAAAGGAGAACATAGACTGGTTTGACATTCATGCCAAGATAAAGTTTGGTGAGTTTGAAATTCCATTTAAAGAATTGCGAAAGTTAATCCTTCGCAAGAAAGTAGAATTTAAATTGCCCAATGGTGAAATAGCCATCATCCCCGATGTCTGGCTTACAAAATATGCTGACCTGTTTGCCTTAAGTGAAACCGAAGGTAAAAACGAAAAGACCGTTTTGCGCAAGCACCACCTCAACCTGATACGTGAGCTCGAAGAAGGACATCTTGCCAAAGTGCATTTAAGTGACAAGATTCGATCGCTGAGTAACTTTGATGGTATCCGCGACTATGATCTTCCGGAGGGCTTCATTGGTGAGCTGCGTCCTTACCAGAAAGCCGGATACAACTGGCTGCGCTTCTTAAATGAATACAAGTTGGGCGGCTGCCTCGCTGACGACATGGGTCTGGGTAAAACCGTGCAAGCACTAACGCTTCTTAAGGCCGAGAAAAATGAAGGGCATGGAACATCGCTATTAATTATGCCTACGTCCCTTGTGTATAATTGGGAAATGGAAGCGAGCAAGTTTACACCCCAACTAAAAGTGTTGACCTACACCGGCACACTTCGTAATAAAGACATTAAGCGATTTGAAAATTATGATTTGGTGTTAACATCGTATGGTATAACCCGCCTTGATGTTGAACTTCTTAAAAATTATTATTTCAACTACATTATCCTTGATGAATCACAGGTTATAAAAAACCCAACATCAAACATTGCAAAAGCTGTAAAAGAATTAAAGTCAAAGCATAAACTTGTTTTAACGGGCACGCCCATTGAGAACACCACCCTTGACTTGTGGTCGCAAATGAATTTCATAAACCCCGGACTGCTAGGACCACAATCCTATTTTAGAAATGAATTTCAAAACCCCATCGAGAAAAAAGGGGATGAACATAAATCGAAAAAACTTCACGCTATCATCAAGCCCTTTATACTGAGAAGGCACAAATCGCAGGTGGCAACAGAACTTCCTGAAAAAGTTGAGAACGTTCAATACTCTACCATGACGGTTGAGCAGGAAAAAAAATATGAAGAGGTTAAAACATTTTATAGAAGTAAAATTCTAGACCTCATAGAAAAAGAAGGAATAGGCAACAGCCGCTTCATGCTTTTAGAAGGCCTCACAAAGCTTCGCCAATTGGCCAATCATCCTAAAATGGTGGAACCAGGTTATGAAGGTGATTCGGGAAAGATGGAAGACATCACCCACATGCTCACAAACGCGATAGCCGAAGGCCATAAAGTGCTTGTGTTTAGTCAGTTTGTGAAACACCTCACCATCGTTAAACAATTTTTAAAAACCAGTAAAATAGATTTTGCTTACCTCGATGGATCCAGTATTGACCGCAAAGAACAAGTAGAGCGCTTTAACAAAAATGCCAACTTAAAAGTCTTTCTGATCTCCATTAAAGCTGGTGGACTGGGCCTTAACCTAACGGAAGCGGACTATGTTTTCATTCTCGACCCGTGGTGGAATCCTGCCGTGGAAGCACAAGCCGTTGACCGTGCGCACCGTATTGGCCAAAAGAAAAAAGTATTTACCTATAAGTTTATCACACGCGATTCCGTGGAAGAAAAAATTGTTACCCTTCAGCAAAAAAAACTCAAGCTCTCATCCGACCTTATCACTACGGAAGAGAGTTTTGTGAAACAGTTGTCCCGTGAAGATATTATGTCGATGCTGAGCTAAAGGTTCCTTGACTGATTTTCAATACTTGCCTCCGCCAATTGTATGTTCTTTCACATACTCCAGTTAAATACTTTTGATGTGGAGTGAAGAGGTTTTGTAGAACGACTTACCTATCTGCTAAGCTAAAGTGTTGTTTCTCCGAAAAGATTTTCGGTGGGTTTTCCAAACTAATTCTCGCCTTTAAGCGACATTGTGATAAGAAACAAATGAGACAAAATCAGAATAAGCTATATAAGGCCTGAAATGCAGTCGTGAAAACAACCTAATGAGAAACATACGCGTAATACTTGGCTGCAAGTTGCCTAAGTATTATTATTTTTGATGAATGCCTACAAAGCATACCTGCTCGTTATGAAAGACAAAGTAGTCGTTATTACTGGAGGATCATCCGGCATTGGAAAAGCACTGGCGAGAATATTTGGTGAACATGGATCCAAAGTATTGGTGACCGGCAGGAATGCAGTTGCCCTTGCACAAACTGTTGAAGAACTTCGGTCGCAAGGAATTGTCATTGAATCCTTTCAAGGCGATGTAAGCAAAGAAGATGATAACCGCCGCATGGTGGAAGCTGCTCTCGGCTGTTTTGGAAAGATTGATATCTTAGTGAATAACGCAGGCATTTCTATGCGCGCAGCATTTGACGAAGTAGACTTGGGGGTGATAAAGGAAGTGATGGATATAAACTTCTTTGGTGTTCTCTACGCTACTAAATATTGTCTTCCTGAGATAAAAAAAAATAAAGGATCGGTGATCGGAATATCTTCTATCGCTGGTTATCGTGGCTTGCCTGGACGGACAGGGTATTCATCATCAAAATTTGCTTTGAATGGATTTCTGGAAGTTTTGCGCACAGAACTCCTCAACTCGGGTGTACATGTGATGACAGCGTGCCCTGGGTTCACCGCCTCAAACATTCGCGAACGATCGCTTACGAAAAATGGTACTGCTCAAGGCATGTCACCACGCGATGAAGAAAAAATGATGAGCCCCGAAGAATGTGCCCGCTACATCTACCAGGCTACCATCAAAAGAAAAAATATTCTAATCCTTACTACACAAGGTAAACTTACCGTATGGTTAAACAAGTGGTTTCCGTCCGTTGCCGATAAAATGGTCTACAACATTATGTCGAAAGAAAAGAAGGTGCCTGTGAAGTAAAGCGTAGAGCTGAGGCTAAAATAATTTTTGTAGAAATCCCTACGCCAATTCCACGCTATGTCCATACTGCGGGACCTGTGCGTCCTTTTTACTAAGGTGATGCAACATTTTCATGTGCAGGCTTAGCGCCACACCGAAGTGTGGGTTTTCCTGATATTGCATACCAAAATCCTCCGCGGTTTTCTTCACAATGCGCGCAAGCGGAATATAATGTGAGTGGCAGATGTGTGGAAACAAGTGATGCACCACATGAATGTTGATGCCGCCGACCAACCAGGTGACAAATTTACTTTCACGGCTAAAGTCAGCGGTTGTTTCCAGCACGTGTATAAAATAATTGTTCTCAATATTTCCTTCATCATCGGGCAATGGATAGTGCGTGCCTGTGTACACATGCGTTACCTGAAACAACAAAGCAAAACACAGGCTCGGAAGAATGTGCATGTTGACCCATGCCAATGCAATCCACCACCAGGGGGATGACAACACCAACAAGGGAACGCCTAATGTAACACCATAGTAAAACATTTTCGATAAGAATAAAATCACATATTCTTTTTTAGCATGGCGAACTTTCTTCTCGTTGCCAATATTGCTTTCACCAAAGATCCATTTATAATCTTTCACCAACACCCAGTGGATCATAGCAAGTGAATACAGTATAGGTGTATAGATGTGTTGCCACCGGTGCTTTGGCTGCCATGGCTCATGTGGTGTGAACCGAAACATGCCATGCGTTTCCAGTGTAACATCAATGCCGGCAATGTTTACAAATGCGTGGTGAGCGCCATGCATTTTGGTAAACAGGTAACTGTTGCCACCAATAAAGTTCATGGTGTATCCCAACCAATAATTAACCTTGTTGCTTTTAGAAAAAGCATTGTGGCAGGCATCATGCATAATGTTGAACGCCAAAAAAATATTTGAAAACCCAATACCTAAAAATGCCAGTAACAGCCACCAGAAATTTTGGCTAACCCATCCCGATAAAACGAGGGCATAGAACACACCCCAACATCCAAAACCAAAAAAGGCTTTGATAATTGTTCCTGTGGAGGCGTTTGGGCTAATCTTATTTTCTTTAAAGTAATTATTTACGCGTGAGCGAAGTTCTTTGGCAAAATTGTCTTTTGCCAGGTTGCTTTTATAATGGACAACTTTATCGGAAGTGGTTTTTGCGAGCATCAGGCTTTTTTTCGGATTAATTTAATAAATCAAAAGAAAGTAAGTCAAAACTATCACAACAAGTTCAATATGTGAAATTTTTTAAAATTGATTACGACATTAAAACCTATGAATGGAGAGAATCGTGCGAACATCAGCGATTCTTCAACGGCGCAAAGCAAACAAATGAAGCTTATGTTTTGTTTAAAAACACAATCTTGGTGTTGTCCGCCTTGTTTACACTGCGATAGAAGTCGATCAGCTCGGTGTAGCTTTCTGCGGGGAATTCCCCTTTGTTTATTTTTATCCTTCTGAAATAGATAAGATTGCCCTGATCAATAGAGAATTTGGATTCATATTCACCAAAGCGTGAACTGAACTGCATGGGCTCCGGTAAAAATTCAGGGTAGATTTCATCCGGAACATGATACTGAATGGTATCAAACTCTGTATAGGTCGATCTTCGAAAAACTTTACTCGTTCTGTTCTCAACCTTCTCGGGTATAAAGGTGGATCGGTTCATCAAGTTCGGTGTAAGAAACATTCGCTTGCCACTAACGGTGGCAAGACGGTTCAACGTGAGGTCTACTTTTACTATTGCTGATGGAAGCTTATCCTTTTTATTTTCAATTGAAAAAGTATTGATGTCGAAGCTGGGTATGCCTATATTTTTCAGTAACCATTTTTTTTGATCATCGAATTGATTGCCCAGTACCCTATCAAGGTTTCCACTTTCATACTTCAACCCGGCATACGTTGTCTTTACACTGGCTTTGGCGCTTCCGTTTGATTCTATGTTAACAATGGCGGTTCTCGACTGAACATTTTGGTCTGCGCTGTACACGGGCGTCCTGACAACCTTCGCGCCCTGTTCCGTAATAGCGAGCGCTTTTCTATCACCTGTAAACATTCCTGCATAGGCAAAAGGAACAGACTGATTGGTGCACTCAAGCCACAAGGTATCCGCTCCATTCGGCACACATACTGTTGCATGGTTAAATTGCGAGCTGGGAAAACTCTCTATCAACTCACGCTCATTTTCACCTGCCGTTATTAAAACATAATTTGATTTGATTCCCGCTTCTGCCAACATTGCCACCGTATAATTTGACAAAGCTTTACAATCTCCGTAGCCTGTCTTATCAACAACTGACGCTTCAAAAGGTTGATAGCCGCCAATGCCCAGTTGAATGCCCACATAACGGGTCCTGTTTTGCAGATATTCATAAATAGCACGCGTCTTTTCCTCAACCGTGTTAAGGTTTGCTGTGAGTTCCTTTACCTTCAATTTGGTTGCTTCGGGTAAAACATCGCGGCCTTTATTTAAACTGGCAATCCACCTGCCGAAAGAATCCCACGTGTCCATATCCCCAACGTAGCCGTCAAACTCAAAATGACCTGGTGCTGCAATGATCCTGGGAATCACTTCTGTATTTTTACTAGACGGTTCAAACTTAATGGGTTTAAGGTTTTCGGCAGTCCACAGCAATGACTCTAATCCATCAACAATTTCTTTTTTGGGATCTGTTTTAATATTAAATGTTTTAAACCGGGGCCGAAGGGACGGAGGAAATAAGAGTTGGTAAGAAGCGGATTGTACTGACACTCTTTCGCCAGGAATAAAAGCAGAGCCACTGATGTGGTATAAAAATTTATAATCGATCTCACTCTCTATCACAACAGTGTACGGATAAGTAGCTTGCGCAAGGTTTATAGATTTAAGCCTGGCATCACTAAACAAAGAGCTGCCATCAAAAACACTTTGGTCATAAACTTCACTGTTTTTTAATTTCTTAATCAGCTTTCCGGTAGCGTCATATACACTGGCACTGAGGTCTGATATTTTTGTGAGCTTGTCATAAAACAAAATGTCGGAAGCAAAGTGCTTTGCATTAGGATTCAAAATAGTGACCGCTAGATAACTATAAAGGGACGCTTTGTTTTGAGAAATGATTTTGAAAACCATTTTATCTTCACGAACCACAGCATCCACATCTTTTTTTAATTCCTCTGGTATTTCACTGACGGGGTATTTTAGATCAACACCCCATGCAGTTGTTGAAATTAAAACCAGGAGGAAAATATATTTACGTAATGACATATAACTAATTTTTCTTTAACACGATTTGCTCTGTCTGCTTGGCAACCACCTGGCTATAAAATTCCCTTAGTATAGGATACTCCAGCTGCGTAAAGAGTGCTTTGTTTATGCTCAGCATACTGGTAATGTTGATCTTGTTTCCATTTCGATTCACATTAAAGATGTAGCGACCTCCACCCTCTGGCAACGCAATAACTTTAGATGTTGGCATTTCATCAATGGAATAATTTTCGGGTATGGTGAGGGAAAGGATGTAAACATTGTCAGAAGCACTTCCAAAATCTACTGGGTACTCTCGCTTCTCAGACTTAAAAGGATTCTCTTGCAGCTTTGCCGTAATGAAGGGATCAATGTATAGAACATTTCCCGCTTCATTGATATGATCCGTTATCGTAACCGAATGTAATTCATGGGGACTTTCGTTAATGGATTCAAAACTTTTAAACTCACTCTTGCTTACCTCCCAACTCTTGGTGCTAAACGTTTCTTTCACATATTCATCTTTACCCTTTGAAATGAAAGTCTTCCTTGCCCCTAAGGCATCATACCCTTGTCGTGAATATTCAAGGGTTCCTTCCAATACATTATCAGTAGATAAGTTTAAGGTTGTTTGCACCGTTGTCCTTGACCTGGCTTTTGTTTCCAGGCTTATCCACCGCGAGTTTGTTTTTGATATCACCAGACCTTGGTCATTTAAACATCGTTCAGGAAGCATGTCGATAGGCAGTAGCCTTTCGGTGGCATCGATCAACATGGTTTTATCGTTGATCTTAACGGCACAGATCACATAATTAAATTGACTCGTCATCGGGTATGATTGGCGGATGAAGCCATGGTCTTTCGTACTTAATAAAACCGGCTCCACTTCCACGTCAGCTTTTCGCAGCATCGA
>JBBRKB010000027.1:0-16048 GCA_038218385.1 Cytophagales bacterium
ATTTAGTTGAGCAATGTGTGTTTGCTGTTGAGCATTACGGATATGATACAAAAATTATGTTCTCTTCTGTACGCAATGCAGAACACGTGCGCAACGCACTGAACATTGGTGTACATACCATCACTGTGCCTTGGAAACTTATGAAGAGTCTTACAGAAAATAACTTCACTACATTAGGCACCGAACAATTTGTTGAGCACACACGCTTGATGACCGTGAAAGTAAAAGATGCCGTGAGTAAGATTAATCCTACGGTTACGGAAGATACGCCATTGATGGATGCTATTGTAAAAATGACCGAGTATGGTTTTGGTGCCATCACTATTGTTAAAAAAGATGGAAGCCTCGTAGGTGTATTCACCGATGGCGACCTGAGAAGAAAGATACAGGCAGATGGTCGTGATGTGTTGAAGAAAAACATGGGTGACTTCACTTATGGAACACCTATATCCGTTGATGTGAGTGCATTGTTAAACGATGCTTCATCCATCTTCAAGAAAACAAGTGTGGATACTATCCTGGTTACCAGTGGCGGCAAGCCTGTAGGTATGTTGGATATTCAGGATCTGAAGACTGATAACAGCCAGTAGTATTTTTTTTAAAAAAGCCCTGTCAGGTTTCAAAAAACCTGACAGGGCTTTTGGTCTTTTTAAAAAAAAAATTATAAAACCCTCTGCCGTTATGTTAGAACCAAACTGTACCTATCACATCTACAACCGCGCGAATGGCGAAGCCAATTTGTTTCGCGAAGACCGGAATTACGATTACTTCCTTTTCAAATATTTTCATTACATCAATCCCATCGCTGAGACATACGCATATTGTCTGATGCCGAATCATTTTCATGCCATGATACACCTGCATAGTTCAGAAGTAATTGCAGTTAATCTAAAAATATCCGATCCGGATTTTGAAAAAATTCCAAACTTAATATCCAAACAATTCAGTAATCTTTTCAACTCCTATGCTAAAGCAATTAATAAAACCTATAAGCGCAGGGGAAGTTTATTTCAACGCCCTTTCAAATACAAGAAGGTTGATAGCGATAATTATTTCACGAAGCTTATTCTTTACATCCACAACAATCCGGTGAAGCATGGTTTTGTTCTTGATGCAAGGGAGTGGCCACATAGTTCGTTACAGCAATTTATAATTCCAAACGTGTCAAGTTTTGAGAAACCACCGCGAAATGGTTGCGAATTGGTTTGGAAATCAAAACGAATTAGAAAAAGCCCATTGAAATAGGAAGGAGCAAAGAAGTGTTTTTGACTAAAGCGCGCTCTAAGACCTATTAGGTAAATAATCAATCATTACTCATTAGCCTGATAAGTTTAAATTTTAATAACAATTTAATTCATCCGTGCACACGAATGCAAAATTCAATCAAAGAGAAAGGTATCGTAAAAAAAATCGAAGCAATAAGCTTGTCAGCTTTCATTTATCACCCTTTTGAATCGCACGGGTAATTGAGCTTATAATACTATCTAGCATTTCGGTAGAACTATGTATGTGATTCATAACCACCTGAGCCTCTTCACTGATTTTAATTTTCTTCATTAAATTAGTCAAGCCCAAAATACTCGCAACGGGGCTTCTCAATTTGTGTGCATTGATAAAAGCATATTCCTCCAGGGCAGCATTTTTCTTTTCAAGTTCCTTGGTTCTTTCCATAACCAGGATTTCAAGACCTTCATTCATTTGTTTTATCTCGTTTTCCCGTTCCTGCAATTCCGAGTTACTCATCTCAAGCGCAAGACGGGTTTTTATTTGTTTAACAGTAAGGTCATACCGTGTCTTTATCAGCGCCATCATAAATAAGGCAATGGTAAACAAGAGAAACCCTCCGTCAACTAAAAAATTTTCAACGGTAAGCTGTTCATTTCTATATACAAAGAATGCAGTAGCCGCAGCTGATATAACAATCATTACAATTGAAAAACTAAACTTCCAAAGAAGAAATAATGCAGCGCCGATTAGCAAGGCCATGTAGTTCAGATTATGACCTAATAGATGTGCGTTATTAATCAGACTGTATGTATAGGCATTTTGAAGAGAGATTAGCAGGAAGGGTACACTTACCATTATATAGGAAGGCCAATTTTTCTTTTTGCTAATCATAAAAACAATAAACGTAATGAGTGCTACCGTTAACCGAATAAGCAATAAAGAACGCCAGCTACCGGGTATATTAAAGTAATCAGTAGCAGAAAATAAAGGATCAAAAATAATGGCGGCCCACACCGCTATCACATGGTACTTGGATGATGTCTTTTCAAGTTCAGCTTGCCATGCCGCTGTTGGAACCTTTGAAATAAAATTCTCAGTCTCTCGCTTGTTCATCTTGATAATTATCGATTCCAGTCTCTTAATGAAAATCTACATGTTAAAATTTCCACCTTAATCTAATTAATAAATAATAAGAAGCGAAGGGGAATTGGGAATCTTAGGAGCTCGCTACCTTTGCTTCGCTGTTCCATATTTATTATCGCCTAACAATAAGGCAATATCCGGATCCCCATTAAGGTTGTTCATCTGCTTCATTATCCATTGTGATCGATCCGTTAGATATTTCGATGGAACCATCACTTTATATTTTTTTGGATTAGGAAGGGCGGCTGCAATCAAAGCGGCCTCACCTGACAATAATTTTGAAGACGGTTTTTTAAAATATTTTTTTGATGCCGCTTCTATTCCATAAATTCCATCGCCCATTTCAATTACGTTTAAATACATATCCAGAATTCTTTCTTTGCCCCAGATAATTTCAATCATAAAGGTGAAGTAAGTCTCGAGTCCTTTTCTAAACCAGCTCCGTCCTTGCCAGAGAAAAACGTTTTTTGCTACCTGCTGACTAATGGTAGATGCACCCTTTATTCGCTTGGTCTTATCTTGATTGTATTTTATGGCCTTTTGAATGGACTTGATATCGAACCCATTGTGATCAGGAAACAACTGATCTTCTGCCGCCATAACGGCAAGTTTTATGTGAGGTGATATAGCCTTCATAGAAACATAATCACGACTCAATCCCGATGAAGAAGTCAGAGATATAAACTGTGTGATCGTGATAGGCGGATTAACCCACTTCAGAACGGTAATGTAGATAAACTGAGCAAGGATCAGCAGGATAAAAAACCTTTTTGCTTTTCGCCAGATAGAATTGAACAAGCCTGAAGGCTTCATTTAGTAATCCATTTTTAAAAACCTAAAGGTAAGCAACATTCGGAAAGACTTCTCATCGACCTTCAGAAGCGTGAAATTCTTCTACCATTTGTTTTAATATTTCTATAGTAACGGGTTTCTCAAAATATGCGTGCACTTCCGAAAACTCCTCAGCCTTTAAATGGTCTTTCGGATGATTCGAAGAGCTAATGATGTAGATGGAAATTTGTTTGCTAAGTTCCTCTTTCAACGTATTGAACTTTTCCAGAAAGCCCCAACCATCCATACCTGGCATATAGATGTCGAGAAGAATAATTTCCGGTAAATGGTTATCTGATTTTTTATGCTCAACCAAATAATCAATGGCCCCTTGTGCTTTATTGTGAATGGTTATAATATTGGCGAGTTCACCAAGCTCTGCAAGCCGTTTGATATAAAATGAAGACATTGGATCATCATCAATAATCCAAAGGTTTGACAGTTTTTTAAACATTTCATTAAATTAGAAAATAAAGTAACAAAAAGTTTAGGTCTTTTCTTGAAGGGTGTAATTTCTTTTGCGGAATTCAACAATTTCTAATATGACCCGACATTCTGAATTCACACTAAAATTGGATCAATTAATTCTAATTGTTATTATTGCAACCGCTTGAAAAAAATGAAAGTTCGGGGCGTAGCGCAGCCCGGTTAGCGCGCCACGTTAGGGACGTGGAGGTCGGATGTTCGAATCATCTCGCCCCGACTTTGAAGGCTCAGTTAGATTTAGCTGAGCCTTTTTTTATAGATGGGCTATGGAATTTTACGTCTACATTTAGAATCGATTACCTCTCACAAATGGTACTATGGGTTTTCTGAAAACCTAGAGCAGCGCATGAGTGACCATCAAAACAACCGGGTTAAAATGACATCTGACAACAGATACATAAAAAGTCCAACATCTAGGGTTTTCCCTTATGCTCCTGATAGAATTCCCTATTCTGATCAGATAATTTGAGGCAAGTTTGGTGATTCATGATCAATACACTTGTGTAGAGAATCTTGATTAAGTGTAATCCCGATTATTGTAATTCATAATTACCCTGATTTACGCTTCAGTGTTGTTGTGCAATTTTGATTTCTTTATTGGAAAGATTATGCGAACAGGAGTTAACAACGATCAGTCCAAGAGACCAATTCTTGTAGATTTTGAGCTCTATACTGATGGTGACCCGGAGTTTAAGAAGGAATTAATTACACTTATGATTGACAATCTAAGTGAATTGAAACTTGCTGGTAGACAATCATTGGAAGTACAGAATACGGAAGTTTTCTCCAAGGCATGTCATAAAATAAAGATCACGCTGGTTATGCTTGCAGATCAAGAACTCCAGGCAGCAACTGAGGCGCTGACGAATCAGGGGATGAATCCAGACAAAATTTCCGATTTAAATAAAATAATCGAAGAGTTAATAGCGGGTCTGCTGGACGTTGACAAGTAGCATGCCTCGTAAAGTCTCTAGCGATAATGGAACGAACCGATGAATGAATCGATCCCTGACAAGGTTAATATTTTTCTTACCGTGGATATGCATACGATCAAGGACTATTTTAATAGTCATGATCCAGCACCAATCTATAAAAGACAGTTGAGTAATCAGTTGCGGGAATATATTAGGGGAGCGGTTACTTCGGTGAGAAGGAACTCCGTTGTTTTCTACAAGTTTAAATGTAACAGTGAAAAGGATAGAGAATATACCCAACCACTAATGTATGCTATAAGGCGGCACTACTCATACGAGATGGAGCATCGGATAAAGCAGTTTAAAAAATTCAAAGTCCGAACTTGGACATTACTGGCTGTCAGTCTTGTGGTGGTGTTAATAATACATGGCTTTGTTCCCATGCTTATTAGTACGGAAAACCAAATTGTCCTTGGGCTTCTAAATAGCCTTGATATTTTTAGTTGGGTACTTCTGTGGAGGCCGATTGATGCGTTGTTATTTTCATGGAATCCGTATTTAAAAGATATATCACTTCTTAACAAGCTAGCCACTTCAGAATTAATAATTGTTGAAAATGACAAATAGCAGGACATTGTTAATACCCTTCGGAATTTTGATTGTCGTCAATACCTACGGTCAATTCGGGTTTGAGCAATACAGTTATGTAAATAATTCAGAAGCGATTTCAATTGTTCCTATGGCAACTTTTGAGAGCACCAGAAACTGGTATATGGAGGCACGATTTAATTATGAAGAGAAGAATTCATTCTCGCTGTATTTTGGCAAGACATTTACCTACCAGAAAAAAATGTTCATTTCAGTCACACCCATTGCAGGAGCGGTTGTAGGTCAATACAAGGGGGGTTCCGTGGGTGTTAATGTTGATATTGATTACCGGAAGTTATTTTACTCGATGCAGTCTCAGTACACATTTTCTATAAACCGTGCGAATGAGGATTTTTTATTTGCCTGGTCTGAAATCGCGTACCAGCCTTTTAAATGGTGCTACTTTGGTTTAAGTACGCAGCAGACATACCTGATTCAATCTGCAACCTCTCTGTTTGAGCCTGGCCTTTTAATAGGTTTCATAATTGGCAGTTGGACTTTCCCGATTTATAGTTTTAGTCCGGGAAGTAGCAGTGGTTATTTTGTATTGGGAGCAAATATTAAGTTGAATCGCCCCGAAAATAAGGAATGAATTTGAAGTCTTATTTTAATTAATGATTTATGAATATTGTCCTTGGTATATTTTTAGTGTTCGTAGCTGCGTCTTACGTATTCTTTTGGATTGTATTTAAATCAATAAGGGACCGAAAAATTAAACTTGGGCTGCAGGTACAAGAAAAGGCCGAACTCTTAACCTACGCACTTGCAAACGAACGAAAGGCAAAAGAGCAAGTAAAGTTGGCCAACAGCTCAAAGAAAAACTTACTAAGTAGAATCAACCACGAGATTCGGACGCCCCTCAATGGAATAATCGGAATGGCTTCTTTGCTTGACGACACCTCACTTAATCAGGAGCAGCAAGATTACAATGAAACGATTCGGAGTTGTAGCGAAGGTCTTTTGACTACTATTAATGATATTTTATTAGGAGATGTTTTAGCGCACGCCAAGGTAGACTCAGATAAATCGGAGGTGCAACAAAAGGATTTTGATTTAAGAACCTCAATTGAAGAAGTATTTGATGTGTTTGCTAGTCAGACCGCTTTAGCAAATCTGGAATTGGTTTACCTTGTTGATAGCCAGATTCCTTCGAACTTAATTGGCGACAACTTAAAGCTGGGGCAGGTTTTGATGAACCTGGTTGAGAATGCGATCATGTTTACCCGGGAAGGAGAGATTTTTATTAAAGTCTATCAACAAGAAAAAAGGGACAATGCGCTTCGGCTTGGATTTGAAATACACGATACTGGATTGGGTATGCCCGCAGAGAAAATTAAACTTCTATCAACCAGTTTTTCGAGCTCAGAAGAAGCAACTGCGCATCAGACAACGGATAATGGGTTGAGGATTTGCAAACAACTTATCGAGATGATGGGTGGTGAGCTTCACATTGAAAGCGTCAAAGGCAAGGGTACTGTCGTCAAGTTTACTATCCAAGTTGCTGTTGATGAACAATCCGCACCACCTGAAAATGAAATGACCGCCGTAGCGGGCAAAAGAATTTTAGTAGTTGAAGACAACGTTACACTCCAGCACGCATTAAAGGAGGAAATTACAAATTGGGAGTTAGTGCCTATTCTCGCTAGCTCAGCAGCGCAGGCCATGGAAATATTATCCACAGGGTCAAATATTGATATGGTACTTGTTGAAATGCAAATGCCAGAAATGGACGGGATGACTTTGGGGCGCCTGATCAGACAGAATTATCCATCTCTGCCGATCGTTTTGATTACCGTGGCTGGTGATTTGGAGAGCAAGAAACATCCTGAAATTATTACTTCAGTAATTGCAAAACCTTTGCGGTATAGAAATCTTAGCCAACACATACTAAGTGGGTTGATGCAAAAAGAATTAGATCCGTTAGCTGATAATTCACGCAAACTGTCAGTCGACTTTGCTCAGAAATATCCCTTAAGAATTTTAATTGCGGAAGACAATCGTGTCAATCAAAAACTAGCCATGAAAGTGCTGGCAAAGCTTGGCTATGATCCGGATATAGCGGGAGACGGAAAAGAGGTTTTGGAAGAGATAAGTAAAATAAAGTATGATTTGATTTTGATGGATGTTCAGATGCCCGAAATGGACGGACTAGAGGCTACCCGAATGATTCGTCTGTGTATAGCTGACCAGCCGATCATCATTGCGATGACAGCAAACGCGATGCAAGGAGACCGGGAGAAGTGTTTGCAGTCTGGTATGGACGATTATATAAGCAAACCGGTGCACATTGAGGAGTTGGTAATCATGCTTGAAAAATGGGCACTGAGCTTAAAAGATAAAATTTAAAACGCTACTCCACACCCCAAATGATTCTCATCAACAGTTTTTCGTGGCAAACTCTTTTTGATTTAACGCGCACAAAGATTGTGATGTGTATCCTGTTTGCAGTTGGGTCTTCGTTCAATGCCTTTGCGCAACAACTGGATCTTAAGTTTGATCACTTTAATACACGTAATGGGCTGACAAAAAATTTTGTTTCATGTATTTATCAAGACTATGTCGGTTTGATGTGGTTCGGCACTCAGAATGGTTTGAATAAATTTGATGGGTACGATTTTACTGTTTATCAGCATATTCCGCAAGACTCCAGTAGCCTTCAGTCAAATGCGATTCGTTCGATATATGAGGATCCGGATAAAAATTTATGGATTGGCACAACAAAGGGCCTACATCTTTACGATCGTCAGCGTAATAGCTTTATCCATATCGATAACTTTGAAAATTCAGTTGAAAAAATTTATTGCGACCAACAAAATATTTTATGGATCTCAACGAACTATGGGGAATTATACACAGTTGATCGCGCAACAAAGAAGATAACTCCTTATTGGAAACCTGACCTTCGCGGGCGTTCTGTAGGATCGTTTTCGAGTTTGTTAGAGGATAGTAAAGGCACCCTGTGGTATGCTCACAATGGAGGAATATTTATAATAGATCGCATCAAAGGAACGGTGATAGGGTCGGGTATAGACATAAATTTTGTCACCTCAATTTTTGAAGACAGCAAAAATAATTTATGGATTTCAACCCGAAGAGACGGATTGTTTTTATACGATCGGAGTTCGAAAAAATACATACACTATGTACATGATGATAAAAATTCAAATTCACTTTCTGATGATGCTGTATACTGCATTAACGAGGATCAGAACGGAAGATTGTGGGTAGGAACTGAACATGGCGGCCTGAACATTCTGGATGCAAAGCTGAATGTGTTTCATGTCTATCGCCCAAGCGCATCAGATGTTGAGAGCATCAGCAGTCTTTCGATTTATGCTATATTCAAGGGTACCAATAATAGTATATGGATTGGAACCTATAACGGCGGAGTCAACCTTGTCAAGGTTAAGAAGTTTGGTCATTTTAAAAACAGCGGCGGTGATGGAAGTGGATTGAATCACAATAATGTTCTTTCTTTCTGCGAAGACCATCTTAAAAATATTTGGGTGAGCACGGATGGGGGTGGCCTTAATTGTTACGACTACAAAAGAAAAAAGTTTTTGTACTACGTTCACGATCCAAAAGACGCTAACACGATCAGTAATAATTTTGTCACGAATGTTATAGAGGATCGCTCGAATCAAATGTGGGTTGGTTATTGGGATGGAGGACTGGATAAATTTGATCGCCCAGCCAATAAATTTGTGCATTACCGTCATAATAAAGAAAATCCGGAGTCGCTCGTCAGCGATGATGTTTGGAAGATTTTTGAAGATACCAATCTTGATCTTTGGATTGGTACAACCGAAGGGCTTGATAAGTTGGATCGCAGATCATCCAAGTTTATCCATTATAATGAGTCAAACAGCAGATTAAGCAACAACTCAATCCTTAATATTTTTGAGGATAAAGATCACCAACTTTGGGTGGCTACCACTAATGGTTTAAATTTATTCAACGAGACAAATCAAACCTTTGAGACTTTCTTGCATCAGGATAAGAATCCAAAAAGTATAAGCGACAATGTTATTCAATCCTTGTTTCAGGATTCAAAGGGTCGAATGTGGGTATGCACGCGCAACGGATTAAACCAATTGGATAAAAGTACGAACGAGTTCACAAAATATTTTGAACACGATGGACTCCCAAGCAATTTCATTTGTAGCATATTAGAAGATGAAGAAGGAAATCTTTGGATTAGCACCCAAAATGGAATTTGTGTTTTTAATCCTGATACAAAAAATTTTCGTACCTACTCTGTTACAGACGATTTACAGGACAATGAATTCAACCAGTACGCTGCCTTGAAGACGTCTCAGGGAAATATGCTCTTTGGAGGTAATAACGGATACACTTTGATTGATCCCGACAGTATTCCGAAAAACACTTTCGCCCCACCGGTCATACTAACTGATTTTAAAATTTTTAATAAATCAATTAAAAATGGAAGTAACTCAGTTTTAAAAAAACATATTTCTGAGACGAAGTTCATTTCATTATCCTACGATCAGTCAGCATTTTCTTTTGCCTTTGCTGCTTTGAATTACAATTCCAGAGAACGGAATAACTACAGCTATTGGATGGAAGGATTTGAACAAGACTGGAATTATGTGGGAAATATCCGTTCAGCAACGTATACTAACCTTGATCCGGGAGAATATGTATTTCATGTGAAGGCGGCAAATAATGACGGCGTTTGGAATACCGATGGAGTCGCCATTAAGATAACAATCGAGCCGCCCTATTGGCACACTTGGTGGTTTAGACTTATGCTTTTTTTGGCAGCATCGGGCATAGTATTAGCCGCTATGCAGTGGCGATCAAAGACAATTCGGAATCGCAGGATGGAACTTGAAGAACGTGTTCGGAATCAAACTGCCGAAGTGATAGCGCAACGTGACTCACTGGAAGAGCAGGCTGAAAATATGCAGTCATTACAGGAGGAGCAGCAGGCGCAAACCGATTATCTTCAAACATTAAACGAAGAACTCCAGAAACAAAAGGAAGAAACGATTGCCAAGCGGGAAGAGGCTGAACGTGCTAATCAAGCGAAGAGTATTTTTCTTGCCACCATGAGTCATGAAATCCGAACACCCATGAACGGCGTACTGGGAATGGCATCGTTATTATCTGAGACTACGCTTACACCTGAACAACGTGAGTATACCAATATAATTCGTAGTAGTGGAGATGCATTGCTCACCGTAATAAATGATATTCTTGATTTTTCAAAAATAGAATCGGGCAAGATGGAACTTGAGAGCAAGGATTTTGACTTGCGCGAAAGCATTGAGGAAATACTTGATTTATTTGCAAGTAAGGCAGCGCAAACAAAATTGGAACTTCTCTATCAGTTGAATGTGAATGTGCCACGATGGATTGTTGGCGACAGCCTAAGGTTAAAGCAAGTGCTTATTAACCTCATTGGTAATGCTCTAAAGTTTACCCCCACAGGTGAAATATTCATTGGCGTTGAAGTTCTTACTGTGACGGAAGAGGGTCAACATGTGTTGAATTTTAAAGTTAAAGACACGGGTATAGGCATTCCTAAAGATAAGGTGAGTCGCCTTTTTAAGGCGTTCACACAAGTTGATTCCACCACTACGCGAAAGTATGGTGGTACAGGACTTGGTCTCGTGATAAGTGAAAAATTGGTGGCGCTAATGGGAGGATCTATTTCGGTTGAGAGCGTCCCTGGCGAGGGCACAACTTTTTCTTTCACGATAACAACACGTGCAGGCGGAGCAAAGGAATGTAAGACATATGACATGACAGAAGTGAGAGGAAAGCGAATTCTCCTTGTCGATGATAATATCACCAGTCTCACCATACTTCACGACCTCTGCAAGCAATGGGATTTGCAACCAACCATTTCTCAGTCTGCAGATGAAGCTTGGAACTTACTATCAAAACATCAAGATTTTGATCTTTTGATTACAGATAAAGAAATGCCTGGCACGAATGGAATTGAACTGGCTCGTTCTGCGAAGAAATTACATCCTGATCTTCCCATTATCTTGTTGAGCACAATAGGAGACGAAAGAGACCCAGATTATCCAAAATTATTTGTATCTGTTTTGGCAAAGCCAATTAAACCCAACGTATTGTGTAGTTATATCACGAACTGCCTTAAAGGATTTGTGAAACCGGTCACTCAGGATCCATCAGAAAAAAGATTGCTTGATACTGGATTTGCTGAGAAGTTTCCCCTGCGTATCCTTATAGCCGAAGATAACCCCATTAATCAAAAACTTACAGGACGGGTATTGGCCAAGCTTGGGTATACTATAAATATTTCGGTTAATGGCCTGGAGGCGGTGAAGGTAATGTCAGAGCAATCCTACGATCTAATCTTGATGGACGTGCAGATGCCGGAAATGGATGGACTAGAAGCGACAAGGCAAATTCGAAAATTAAAAATAACGCAACCTGTGATTGTTGCTATGACAGCAAATGCAATTCAAGGAGACAGGGAGGAATGTTTGGCCGCGGGCATGGATGATTATATAAGTAAACCAGTGAAGCTCGAAATTTTTGTAGAGATACTGGAAAGATGGGCATCCAAAATTGCCCTTTAAATCTGTGGCAACCTAGCATAGCCGCTACGGTCAACCGTATGGGGCGATATTTCAAATCACGAGCATGCGCGGTATGTTTCCAACACATAGATTAACAGGGTATCACCTTTGTATCCATATTTAGTTATCTGTTTGTAAATCTAAAAAAAATAGTAGTTTTATATACTAAGATGATGCAAGCCCTTTAGGTGCTTTGTTTCTGGAAAAATGGATATACATTAAAGAGTTGGTTCAATGAGTGGTAAAAAAATTAAAGTTGCCATTGCTGATGATCATGGCCTAATGCGACAGGGTCTTATTTCAATGTTGGAGGGTGAAAAGGAAATTGAAGTGATTGGAAGTGTGAGTAGTGGCGAAGGCGCTGTCAACCTGGCCAATGAGCAGCCCCCCGATGTGCTTCTTATGGATATTGTTATGAAAGGTATGAATGGCATTGAAGCTACGCGATGGATAAAGGAGCAAAATGCACAAATAAAAATTATTCTTATCTCCAGTGAAGTAAGTAAGGATTTTATAACCGCAGGAATAAAATCAGGCATTGATGGCTATCTTCCAAAAGATGCCGATAAAGAAACCCTTCTTCTGGCTATACAGACGGTTGTCAATGGTGAAAAATATTTTAGTCCCGAAGTAACAGCCCTCGTGTTTCAGGATTTTTATTTAAAGGAAAAAGATGGAAAAGGACTTCCTACTAAAAGGACTAAGGAATTAACCAAGCGTGAAGATGAAGTGCTTGTGTGGATCGCCAGAGGTAAGAGTTTAAAGGAAATTGGCGAGGAACTTTTTATAAGTGTTAAAACCGTTGAAACTCATAAGATGCATATTCAGGATAAGTTAGGCCTTACCAATACAGCCCAACTTGTTATGTATGCGATTGAACACGATTTGATTGAACTGAAAAAACCTAAGCACTAATATTTTTGGTTTGTAGGGGTCTCATCAGGATATCACTGACAGACAATTCTATACTACCTGATTTTCAAGAATCCGCTTGACCCTGATTTAAATCCATTTCTGTATACCCATTTTTACTTGATGAGTAACAAGGAAAAAGAAATGGTTGTGAAAAAGGAACCTTCCGTCATATCCAGTTCGGTGGCAGAACTTGAGTTAATAAAAGCCAAGAGTACCATTGAACAATTTATCTACAGTTGCTCTCATACCATGCGAGGCCCGCTGAAGTCTATTGCAGGGTTGGTAAATTTGTTGGAGGGGTATGAAAAGAATTCTTTTGCCGATCCACAACATTACCTCCGATCAATTCAA
Source organism: Cytophagales bacterium (assembly GCA_038218385.1). Lineage (GTDB taxonomy): Bacteria > Bacteroidota > Bacteroidia > Cytophagales > Cyclobacteriaceae > JBBRKB01. The sequence continues at coordinate 13,094 of JBBRKB010000027.1, forward strand.
ACCATCGTTTCAAAGATGGAAGTTACACTCAACGATCTCGAGAAATTCTTATCCAGCTCAAAACAGGGAATTGCATTAAGGCCGATAGACGCGGAGAAGTTAGTGGGGGAAATTCTTGCTCAATTTCAGGAGGGCATAGTCAATAATTGTATTGATGTAAGACTTACCGTAAATCAGTCGCACATGTTTTATGCAGAAAGGAGCAGCTTTCATACTATACTAACACATTTGATTTCAAATGCGATTGTTTATCAGAATGAAAAAAACAGTAAGAAGCTAGTACAAATTTCGATTAGAATCAGTGAGAAATCATGCCGCGTGAAAATTAAAGACAATGGAATAGGGATGAGCAATGCGGTGCAACCTAATATCTTTCATCTATTTTATCGCGGCACAGAAAAGTCGCGGGGAGCCGGTGTGGGATTATACATTACCAAGGAGGTGATAACTAAAATGGGCGGAACGATAACCTTTCTTTCGAAAGTTGGCGAGGGCTCGAGCTTTTCGATATTAATTCCAAACCATCGACCTGTTCCAAAATTGAGATCCATATAATCCATTCAATACCACCCCTGTATTCACAATGTTACGCAATACTATGAGCCATGGAATGGGAAACAAAAAACCCTCTGCGCTTACACCTGACTTTATTGTTAAGCCAGTTTATCTTCCAGGTAAAGACAGAGCAAAAATTTGATCGTGCCTGCGCAAAGATTAATTTCCGTTCGATTGAGGATTAGGCTTGTTGAGCACATAAAGAATGGATTCCAGAATGGTCTCATTGGGGCAAGGCTTTTTCAGAAATAGGGCAGCACCTGATTGCAAACATTTCAGCTCGTTTTCCTGGGAGGCATTTGCGGAGAAAACAATAATGGGAATTGATTTTAGATTATCTATTTTTTTTACGACACCAATAAAATCGAAACCATCCATGTTGGGCATTTGCATATCCGTAATAATTAAATCGGGCGTAAAGGTTCGAAGTTTATTCTTCGCCTTTTCGCCATCAGCAGCACCGGATACGTCAAACCCTTCCAGTCTAAGAAAATCTACCAGGTTCTCCAGGGCCTCTAGTGTGTCTTCTACTATGAGAATTTTTTTATTCATGCTGTCAATGGTAATGTGACGGTGACGGTAGTGCCCCGTCCAACTTTGCTCTGCACTTCAATGTCACCCTTTAGCAAGTCAACGGCTTTTTTTACTATGGATAACCCAAGACCTGTACCCTGGATGGTGCCAACATTTTCTCCTCGATGGAAAGCCGTAAAAAGCTTTTTCAAGTCTTCATCGGGTATTCCAATACCCGCATCAGTCACTTCGATTTTTAGCAGATCCAGTTCAGTAGATATTTTAAGAGCCACCTCGTTGCAGTAGCTAGAGAATTTAATGGCATTGGTAAGGACGTTGACGAGAATGTTTCGAAGTAGTTTTTCATCAATATCAAACTCACTAACGATGCAATCTATTGTTACCTTAATTTTACATTCTCCGCTACTTTGTTCAACTTCATGAGCCGTTCTGGTAAAGAACTCCTTAATTACGACAGAAGAATACTTCGTAATAATTTTTCCAGCATCTACTTTCCCAATGATCAGGAGGTCATCTAGCAAAAACGTCATGTGACGTACTTGTTTCTCAATGGTTTCCAGTTTTTCAGTAAATTGTTCCGGAGAAATTCTTTCTCGATGCTTTTGCAACAAACCGGTTATTAAGGAAATGGTTGAAAGGGGCGTTCTGAATTCATGAGAGGCGATAGAAACGAATTTACTTTTCAGATCGACCAACTCCTTTTCTTTTTGAAGCGCTTCATGCAGATCGCGGGTACGGTACTTCACAATTTTTTCGAGCCCCTTGCGGTAATGATACAGTTCGGTGATGTCTTGCCCTACACAGATTACACCGTAAATATTTTTATCCACATTCATTCGAGGAGAAATGCTAATGAGGAGCATCAGATGTTTTTTACTTTTATTCGTGACCAGAAGTTCAATGTTACGAGCTGACTTCCCTTCCAATGCATCTTGAACAATCTGCTGGCCCATTGTATGGTTCTTTGGCCCCAGAAATGTGGTCCATTTTCTTTCAAGCACCTCACTCTTGTGCCTTCCACTTAGCTGAGCGATGGCCTGATTCCACTCATTTATATATCCGTTCCTGTCAATTCCAAAAATAGGAACATTTGCATCTTCTATAAGACTACTAAACTCACGGGCAATATTGGTGATTTGAAATTCAAATTCTTTTTGCGCCGTAATATTGGTTTGAATACAAATGAATTGCGCTAGTTTACCTTTAAGATCATCGATTGGAGTGAAGTCGAGGCGCACCCAATATTTTTTCCCTCTTTTTGAATAATTAACAATTTCCTCTGTAAAGGAATCGCGCAACTCTCTTCGCTCATTAATTCTTCTGGCAATGACCGGGTCCGTCTCTGGTCCATGTAGAACCTCTCCCGGTTCATGTCCCGTTACCTCTTGTAATGAGTAACCCGAGAGTGTAACGAAAGCTTCGTTTGCCCATTCGATGCGATTGTCCGAATTTGTAATAAGGACTGCATTATTTATTTTGCTGGCGACCAGCGATAATTGTTTGATTTCTTGAAGATATTTTTTTTGTGCAGAAATATCCTGCATCGCTCCGATCATTCGCACAGGTTCATTATTAAGATAAATGATGTACCCACGATCTAACACATATTTGAACGATCCGTCTGCACAAAGGTATTGATACTCTGAAGACCAGTTGGTTGCCTTGTCAGCAAATGCGTTGCTCACTTCCTGATCTACCCGAGCATAGTCATCGGGATGAATTTTCATTTTCCACCATTGCTTTGAAGAAGTGATTTCACGCTCCTTGTATCCAAAAATTGTTTCTATGCCATGGTTCCATATTTCGAAATCGTGTTTAATATCCCAGTCCCATATGGCATCATTGGTGGCTTTCGCGAGTATTTGA
>JBBRKB010000028.1:0-16035 GCA_038218385.1 Cytophagales bacterium
TTTACAGTCAATTTATTGCCCGCGCCAAACCCAATAGTGGCTATTCCTCCCGTGACAGAAAAATTTCCATTTATTGTAATCGTCCGGGTGGGGCCACCAATTATTTTATTACCCGTTCCTGACATGATCACATTGTTGTAATAGGGAATATTGGTAGCAAGACCACCCGCGTAATCGTAGTATTCAATGGTACCACCGACAGGCGAAACGAATTCCAGATAATCTCCCAGGGGAACTGGGTTCACAGCAATGCGAAGTAAACCTGCACCTCTTACGGTGCCAAAGTTATGGCCGCCAAAGGTTTTGATATCCAATGTGGCGCCGTTTTCAATTTCAAGTGAAGTCAATGTTTTGCCTGTGCTGGCCATGTAAATGTTTCTTCCATTAAGTATGGTTACACGATCACCGTTATTGGGGCCGCCTGCACCTGGCTGTCCTTGCAAAATAGTTCCTGTGGGATCTGTAGTCCAGGTGTTGGGCACGTCCCAGCTGCCCGATTGATAACTATAATAAGTCTTGGCAAAATTGGAAGGATCACCCATCCGCCATTCTGTTTCCAAATAAAAATTGCCCGCTGCGTTTACACCAAAGGTGCGCGTTGTTGTATTGTCTGTGAACGATCCTACAACATTATTGTCAACATTGTTGTCAAGTCGTTTTACGGTGAGTGTGGGTGAACCACTTATGGTTATTTCGGCTGGGTCGTATTGGAACGTGAGACGCGCATTGGTTATGGCAGAGATGCCCGAAGTTTTGATACGCCAGTATCGTTTAACAATGTTGTTGTTGGTTGTTGAAAACGGAATGGCCTTCACGCTAACCGATCCTGTACCCGTGACGGTAGCTGCTAGTTGGGTGATGATGGCGTAGGAGTATATGTTTCCTGTACCTACCGGAAAAAGTCTGGTGAGTGCCGCAGCGGTAGTGCCTTCACGTATCAGTGAACCGTTAAAAGAGTTGGTTCCGTCTTGTTCGATCATGCGTGTGTTTGAAAAATCAGCGACCGCGGTACCCCCTGCATTTCCTGTGATAGCCCCTGATGGGCCTATTGTCAGGTTATTACTACCGAGCCTCAAATTGCCTGCGTTTGCCAAAGCTAATGTGCCATTTACGCGTATTGCACTTGACGCTATCAAAGCAAGAGCTGTTGCTTTTGATACGGTAAGGTTGTTAAATGTGGTGCTTGATGTACCTGAGATTGTTTGATTCGCTGTAGTGTTGGTAAAATTGATTGTACCTGTGCCTGACAAAGTCCCATCATTGATAAAATTACCATCTAGCAAAATGGTATTGCTGGCGGTGTTGAAGTCAACGCCCGTATCTATGGTTAAATTTTTTGTTACGGTTACAGAAGTTGTGAGTGTCTTTATACCCATTCCGGATACTTTAAGATTGGCGTATGCCAAAGGTGTGGTACCTATAGCATAACTGGGAGCACCATTGTATTCAACAGTGCCCGTTCCTGCTGAGGTGAGAAAATTTGTAAATGTGCCTGCCGGAAAAGTTGTGGTACCGGCAGCTACTGCTGACAGCGCCAATGTGCCCGTACCTGAAACGGTGCCCAGTGAATGTGTGTTTATCGTACCTAAATCCAGAGTACCTTGTAATAAAGATGTAGCCGTTGACACGGATAGGGGCGTGCTTGCCAAAACCCGTGTGCCCGGTGTAGCTTGTGCTATTTCAAGGTTGGAAAAATTTGCCGTACCACTTATGGATTGATTTATATTTCCAACAAAACGAACCCATCCTGTGCCCGGAGTAAATGTTCCATTGCTTGTATAATCTCCCGACAGGGCGATGGTGAATGTGGATGCCCCCAAGGTGGTTCCGGCCGAAATAGTTACATTATTTTGAACGATGATATGAGAGGACAATGTTTTTGTGCCTGTACCGGTGATAAGTAAATTTGGAAAGTTGGCTACAACGGATTGAGGCGCTACCGTTTGGTTAGCGCCGGCATATTCAATGGTTCCGTTCGTACCGGCAAGAGTAGCTGCATAGCCTGTTGGGAAACCAGCTGTTCCATAGATGCGGAGCACGCCATTAATATCGAGTTGCATATTTGATGCAACAGTAGATCCATTGATGGTGAACTGCGCCCCGGCATCACCCAGATCGAGAAAACCGGCCTGAATGTATAGCTGCTCGGCAACGGACCAGTTGCTGCCAAGTTTGATGCTGCGGTTATTTTTGTTGATGGTAAGATTGTTCAGGCTTGAGTTGCCAGCAGAAGCAGTGCCCGTCAATTGTACATTTCCTCCAATTTCAATTTCCACATTCACAACGGACCAGCCACCACCAGGACGTGTAAGGTCTGTGAAATTTATTACACCATTGTTTGTGAGTGTACCATTGTCACCTTGTATTTCCAGTAAGTGAATGCCTTGCGTTTGTGCGGTGTTGCGTGTCAACGTTCCAGTGGTACCCACAACTACAGGACCTTTTATGCGTAAATCGCGACCTACGTTGTCGTTACCAATAACCAAAACTCCTACCGACCCTGACCCGATCGTGGCACCTGCAATTTCGCGATCCAAATCAAGCGTGATAGTATGGCCTGAGCCGATGATTATGATATCCGAAGAGTTGCTGCCTATTGTTCCTCCGGGAATCTGCGGTGCGACGGCACCCACGTGGCTAACCACCGACCAATTGTTGACGTCACTCCAATTGCCGTTACCACGGCTGTAGTAGGTGCCTTGCGCGACAGCAACATGAATACTGCCTATAAAAAGTACAAAGAGTAGAATTGCTTTAGCGAAGAGTAGAGGATTTTTCATAAAGTACAATTTAAAAAATGAACCAACGGAAATGTGTTTAAAGTTACTCATTTTTTCGATGGCAAGTAAATCTCAATGTTTCTAGTAGTCTGCAATTGGCGGACTATCCCATAGAACAAATGTGAATTTTCTCTGCTATTTCCAACGCTTGAAATGTATTGTTTAACGTCGTGTGTACTAAATACCGCGCGACTGATTAAAAGCCATGATTGGTCACTTGGTTTTTAGCGAATGTTGACGTGCAGACAGGCTGGCTAGGAATTGCAACAATACCGGAAAAATCAATTTATGCTTCGTTACCAGAAAGATTAAAAAGATTAAACGGTTTACAAGGAAGATGCTAAATCGCTCGAGCAGCTAAAGGCCAAATAAATAAATAATTACTATGGTTACCTTGCAGTAATGTACTGTTTAGTAATTAAAACTGCTTCTCGATAAGCTTATAGCCGCGTACACAAAATTGCCCGTGCAAACGAACACTTTACCGATCTCTATCCTTATCGGGGCTGGGAGCAAGTAGGGGGAGGATCTTAATAATTGAGTGACAAGCGGATACCGATGCCACCCCTTCCCGTCATTTCTGCGAGCAGAAAAGCCTAGACTTCTGACTTACATCTGCTCCGGCACATCAATGCCCAAAAGCTTCATGGCTTTTTTAATGGTATCGGCTACTGATTTTGAAAAGGCTATACGAAATTTCAACTTCGCCTGATCAGCCTCATTGAAGATGGGAACGGATTGATAAAATTGGTTGTACTCCTTTGCCAATTCATATACAAAGTTGGCGAGGACGGCCGGCGAATAGTCGCGAGCGGCTTCCTTTACTTTACTTTCATAAAGACTGAGTACATGTATCGCTTCCAACTCTGATTTCTCCAATGAAACAACATTTTGTAAATCTGTTTCATGGATAACCACGTTCATTGATTCTGCCTTTCGAATGATAGAACGTATGCGCGCATGGGTGTATTGAATAAAGGGCCCAGTGAATCCTTGCAACTGAATGGACTCGTTCGGATCGAAAAGCATCCGCTTCTTGGGATCAACCTTTAAGAGATAAAATTTCAATGCACCCAAACCAATCATCTCAAAAAGTTTATTCGCCTCTTCATGGTCAACACCTTCAAGCTTACCGAGTTCACGCGTTTGTTTTTCAGCATCTTGTTTCATTTCAGCAATGAGATCGTCAGCATCCACAACAGTTCCTTCGCGTGATTTCATTTTCCCGGTAGGAAGATCCACCATGCCGTATGACAAATGATAACATTGTTTTGCCCAAGTGTAGCCAAGCTTGCTTAAAATCAAAAACAAAACTTTAAAGTGATATTCTTGCTCGTTGCCCACGGTATAGACTTGCCCGTCAATGTGGGGAAAGTCACGAAAGCGTAGAATGGCTGTGCCTATATCTTGTGTCATGTAGACCGAAGTGCCATCACTGCGCAACAATACTTTTTGATCAAGTCCATCCGCTGTCAAGTCAACCCACACAGAGCCGTCTTCTTTTTTAAAGAACACACCTTGCTCAACACCTTTCATTACTTCTTCCTTTCCCAGCAAGTAGGTATCTGATTCATAATACAGTTTATCAAAATCAACACCCATCGATTGATAGGTTTGCTCAAATCCTGCATACACCCACTCATTCATCAGCTTCCACAAGGCTATGGTTTCCTCGTCTTTCTGCTCCCATTTGCGCAACATATCAACAGCAAGCTTCATTATGGGTGCTTCCTTCTCTGCTTCTTCTTGGGTTGAACCTTTCTCAACCAGCGCGTTCACTTGTGCTTTGTAGGCTTTATCAAAAGCTACATAATATTTTCCAACGAGGTGATCTCCTTTCAGATCGATACTCCGCGGTGTTTCATTGTCGCCATACAGCTTCCATGCGGCCATTGATTTACAAATGTGAATGCCGCGATCGTTAATAATTTGCACGCGGTGTACATCATAGCCATTGGCTTTAAAAATTTCACTTACGCTAAAACCTAAAAAATTATTTCGCAAATGCCCAAGGTGTAAAGGCTTGTTCGTATTCGGTGATGAATACTCGATCATAATTTCCTTTCCGGTAGGCGGAATGATTCCATAGGAAGGATCGGAAAATATAGAGATCAACATATCAATCCAAACCTGGTCATGTAACACCAAATTCAAAAAACCTTTTACCACATTAAAACGCGCCACCAATGTGGAGTTTGCAACCAGGTGCTCGCCCATCATCTGTGCTGTTTCTTCTGGTTTCTTTTTAGAAATTTTGGTGAGCGGGAAACATACCAATGTGTGTGATCCTTCAAACTCTTTGTTGGTCGGTTGAATTTGAAGATTCTCAACACGCTGACCAAAGAGTGTTTCTATTGATTTATCAATGTCGGAATGAAGGCGTATATCGGGATTCATATATCAAGCGCATGCTATCGAAGCATGTTCTAAAGTTAAGTATGATGAAAATAAAATTTAGTTGAACGGTTCAGTTCACCAATCCAACAGGTAGGCAAAGATGAGGGGTACGACAATGGTTGCATCTGACTCGACAATGTATTTGGGTGTATCGATATTCAGTTTTCCCCAAGTGATTTTTTCATTAGGCACAGCACCCGAGTATGAGCCATAACTCGTAGTCGAGTCGCTGATCTGACAGAAGTAGCTCCAATAGGGAACGTTGTCCATCTCCAAATCCTGATGAAGCATCGGTACAACACATATAGGAAAATCTCCCGCAATGCCACCACCGATTTGGAAGAAGCCTATTCCATCTTCGCCTGAGTTTTTAATGTACCAATCAGCCAGCCACGCCATGTACTCAATACCACTTTTCATGGTTGATGCTTTTAGCTCACCAGAGTAAACATAGGAAGCGAAAATATTTCCCATCGTAGAATCTTCCCAACCCGGAACTACCATTGGTAAATTCCTTTCAGCGGCAGCGATCATCCAAGAATTTTCAGGATCGATCTCATAGTATTGTTTCAAGACGCCACTGTTGATCATGCGGAACATAAACTCATGCGGAAACAAACGTTCACCGTTGTCTTCTGCATCTTTCCACACTTTATATAAATGTGCTTGAAGTCTGCGAAAGGCTTCTTCTTCGGGGATGCATGTATCGGTGACACGGTTGAGGTGATTTTGAAGAAGATCCCATTCCTGCTCGGGTGTAAGGTCGCGATAGTTTGGAATGCGTCTGTAATGCGAGTGCGCTACCAGGTTCATGATGTCTTCTTCAAGGTTGGCGCCTGTACAAGAAATGATTTGCACTTTATCTTGGCGGATCACTTCGGCCAAACTAATTCCCAGCTCGGCCGTGCTCATTGCACCTGCCAGCGTGATCATCATTTTTTTGCCATCGGCAATGTGTTTTTTATATCCCTTGGCTGCGTCAACTAGTGCGGCAGCGTTGAAGTGGAGATAATGTTTTTCTATGAAAGAGGATATTGATCTGTTTTGGCTCATGATAAATTATTTGAAGTATTACTGAATGGTGCGAAATTAAAAAATAGCCGCGAGTTACGAGCTACTAGCTGCGAGTTTGTTTCCGAAAGGTTGAGTGCGGTGCTTCTACACCCCAAAAGGGCTAGAATTTTTAAACTCCTCAGGATCTTGTCGACTGTCCCAAATGGTTAAAATGTGTATCTGAGTTCAATCTCCTCATAAATTATCAGGTAGTCTCTTACAATTTTTATTCTTGCCTGTGTATCCTCAGTGGATTTTCCTATCTGTGGGTAATCTATTATGATTTTTATTGAATCTTTAAAAAGCTGATTTAACTTTATGCTGTAGGTGTTGGACTTATTTCTTACCCGCCAATATTTTAGAATTGCTTTTCTTTTATCTTGTGCCGCCAAAGACCACACTACTTTTTTAGCCATTCGTCAATTTCATTATTAGCCTGATCATCAGTCAAAAATTTTCCGCTTTTGATTTGTTGTCGTGCTTCACTAATGGCTTGTTGTTGCTCTTCAGAGAGTTTATAAACTTCAATGTCTTGTGTTTCAAGTTCAAGTAATCTATACGCTTCTTCAAGGAGATTTGTATTGTGCGTCTCTTTAATTTTGTCTATGAGTCGTTTTTTAAGTTCGGGGGTAGACATAAGCATGATGTTTTGGTTTTAATGTAGCACATTTTTATATAAAAAGGGTAGTGACAACATTGTGACTCCTTAATTGCAGCTAAGCCAGCAGCTAGCAGCTTTTTTTCATCCTTCCACTTTAATAATCGATGCGGAATTTATGCAAAAACGTAAACCAGTAGGAGCCGGCCCATCTGGGAATACATGACCGAGGTGGCAATCACATACATTGCACATCACCTCTACTCGTTGCATGCCGTGTGCATTGTCTCCTTCATATTTAATGGCGTTTTCTTTCACAGGTTCTGTGAAGCTTGGCCAACCTGTTCCGGATTCAAATTTTTGAGTAGAATCGAACAACACGGTGCCACAGCAAATGCAGGCATAAAGCCCGGGATCATGCGCTTCACAATATTCACCTGTAAAGGGACGCTCCGTACCTTTCTTTCGTGCTATCATGAATTGTTCCGCTGTCAATTCTTTCTTCCACTCCTCATCACTCTTCGTGACACGTCTTTCCGGAGCAGGGCTTCCTTCTTTTGAAAATTTTAAAACATCAGTCCATTTCATAAATAGCTTTGAGTTATGAGCTGCGAGTTGCGAGCTTGTGTGTTCAATATTTTTTTAAAGGCTAAAAGTTTTGAGGGATATCGTTAACGCAATAAATTCATTGCTCCACTTTGTTGAATAAACGATTCATTTACTCGTGGCTCGAAGCTCATCGCTCGAAGCTATCTACCAGCTTTTTTCTATCTACCAGCGATCTCACCGTTGCCTCCATAATCTCAAACCCACATTCGGCCATTTTGTTTTCGGTGTCTAAGGTAGGGTTTACTTCTGCTATTTCCCAGGCACATACGCGTGGGTCTTTGGCAAGTGCAACATTGATGGCTTTTGCTTCATCCAAGGTGAGTCCGTTGGGTACGGGCGTACCTGTGCCCGAAGATACACGGCTGTCGATGCTGTCAACATCAAATGAAATGTAGATCAAATCACAGTGCGCCAACATGTCCAATGCGCGCTGTGCCATCACTACAGGGCCCAGTTTTTTTACTTCTTCGACTTCAATAAAGTTGATGTTGTTTTTATTGATGAGGTAATTCTCAGGCTTCTCAAAATCGCGCACCGAAATGTACACGATGTCTTCTGGTACTATTTTCGGCCCAGGCATTCCTACGTTTTTGATTTGCTCCCAATAGTCGAGCGTTTCACCGCGCGGGTCGTTCACTTTACATTCGAGATTGTCAATGCCACAGGCCATCGCCAGTGCCATACCGTGCATGTTTCCGGATTGCGTTGTGTACGGTGTATGGATGTCGGCATGAGCATCGATCCATATCACGCCCAATCTTTTCTTCGGATAGGCTTTCTTGATTCCACATATCGTTCCGTATGATGTGCTGTGGTCGCCCGCCATCATCAACGGAAAATAGTCATCGAGAATGGTTTCGTAAACCTCCAGGCACACCCGCTCTTCCATGATGGTGACGCCATCAATAAATTTTGCATACGAATGTTTCGCGCCATCAAAGAGCAGTTCATTCACATTCTCTACCTCTATCGATTCGTACTGCTTAAAGAAATCCGAATTTAAATCCAGGCTGGCAATTTTCATGGCTTCCCCGCCCATGCTGGCACCGCGTGTTCCGGCACCAATTTCAGATTTCACTTCGATGATTTTTAAATCTTTCATAAACTGATGTTAAAGCTGTTCGCTATTCGCTCGGGCTACTAGCGGTGTGAAGGTGTGAGGGGTGTGAGTAGAATGGAAACGCAAACTTGAGCAGGGTTATTCATTTCTTTTGGTATTCTCCTTTTAAATATTGTTATGAAATAGTTAACCTAAAAGAGTGAAAACCGACTATCCAGGACGCTAGAGGTCTGGGAGCCCGTTAAAGCCGGGATGGGAAAAGGCATACAAGGAAGCCTTCAATGGGTACTTTGTTCGTGCTAAAAGCATATTGCAAAGATGGCAAAATTATCACAATATTGCACTCCCTTCTATAGAGTCGTTGACCGTTAATCGTTAACTTGATCGTAGGTGATGTCAAGGTTAATGGCTGTCAAAGGAAGGCCGAAATCCACTTACGAAATAACGATTAACGATTAGATGAAGAGTTACCGTGAATTAATTGAGCAAACCTTCGAATTCCCACAGAAAGAATTTAAGGTTCGCGACCACGAATTATTATTCAACGATGTGCCGCTCATGGACATCATAAAACAATACGGAACCCCGCTCAAGCTAACGTACCTGCCGAGAATCAGCGAGAACATCCGGTTTGTGCAAGCTACCTTCAACAACGCCATAGAGCGCTTCCGATATAATGGCACATACACCTACGCGTATTGTACCAAGTCGTCACACTTTTCTTTTGTGTTGGAAGAGGCGCTGACGAATGATGTGCACCTTGAAACGTCTTCCTCATTTGATATTCCCATTGTTAGAAGTTTGTACGACAAAGGAAAGATCACTAAAGACATGTACATTATTTGCAACGGCTTCAAAATGCCATTGTACACACAGTACATTTCAGAAATGTTGAACGATGGATTTCATAATTGTATCCCCATCCTTGATAAGATGGGTGAAATTGACAATTATGAACAGAGTGTCAATGTTCCGTACAAACTTGGTATTCGTGTGGCCGCTGATGAAGAACCAAAATTTGAATTTTATACCTCCCGGTTAGGTATTCGCTACAGCGACATTACTTCTTTCTACAAAGAAAAAATAGCCACCAGTGATAAGGCATCCCTTAAGATGCTGCACTTCTTTATCAACACAGGGATAAAGGATACAGCCTACTACTGGAGCGAACTAAGCCGTTTTATTTTTAAATATTGTGAGCTGAAGAAAATCTGTGAATCACTAGATTCGATCGATATCGGTGGCGGGTTCCCCATAAAAACCTCCCTCACCTTTCAGTTCGACTACAAATACATGATCGAGCAAATCGTTGAGAATATCAAGTGGATTTGTGATAAGAACAATGTACCTGTGCCTAACATCTTTACCGAATTTGGAAGCTACACGGTAGGCGAAAGTGGCGCAGTGTTATACAATGTTATCGACCAGAAATTACAAAACGATAAAGAGCTTTGGTATATGATCGATGGTTCATTCATCACCCATCTTCCTGATGCGTGGGGCTTGAACCAAAAGTATGTATTGCTTGCGCTAAATAAATGGGACGATCCTTATCACAAAGTGAACATGGGCGGCCTTACGTGCGACAGCATGGACTACTACAACTCCGAAGCACACACCGGTGAAGTGTTTCTTCCCATGATCAACGATGAAGAACCGCTGTACATTGGTTTCTTCCACACTGGCGCCTATCAGGAAGCTTTAGGTGGCTATGGTGGCATCCAACATTGCCTTGTTCCCGCACCCAAACATGTACTCATCGATCGCAATGAAGATGGTGAAATCACCACCAAACTTTTTGCTGACGCTCAGACAAGTGAAAGTATGTTGAGTTTATTGGGATATAAGTAGGGACGCCTGCCTGCCGGTAGGCAGGAGGTTTGAGGTACGAAGTACGAGGTACGAATGCGCTCTGCTCTTAATTGTTGGATTAAAGAAAGATAATAAAAGAAAAGATTTAAGTCAATTGTTATTTCAATAGGTGAACCCAACCTTTGGCGTTTCCTATCTTTCCATTTTTCCCTTCATAGCTAATCATCCAAAAATAAACCCCAGTGGCATGGCCACTGCCGTCCCATTCATCTGTACCAACGCTGGTTATGTAGACCACTTTTCCCCAGCGGTTGAAAATTTTCAAATTGGCATCTAGTAATGGAAAATTTGCATGATGCCGTTAAGATTTCACACCGAGCATATATATTCGATAACTCAGGGCCTGAAACTATTAAGATAGCAGAAAAGGATAAAGATGGATTGATTTATTTGGCAGAGTCAGTTCCCGAATGGCTTGTCAAGTATTTAAAACTGTAACTGGCTTGGGTAAAAGTACCATACTCACTAGACTAATATCGTTGGCAACAATTGTTTAAATCCTCCTAAATTCTGATCATGAAGGACATTTTAGTTTCAAATGATACAGGATTCATGATCTTCATCACTGCAGCTCACTTTTTTGAAAAAACCTTCTCCTTTCTGGGAGAATTATTTTAAATTCCATCACCATTCCTTTAGACGAGTAGCTAGAAAATTTTTGCTTTATGCTGCGCACATCTGTTACGGCAAAAGGTTATTAATAAACTTTAAATTTTAGCATTATGAAAGTCTACGATGATAAACACATCAAAAACATTGTATTGCTCGGGGCGCCTAAAACCGGCAAAACACTTCTTGCTGAAGATATGCTTTACGAAGCCGGGATCATACACAGGCGTGGCACCATAGAAGGCAAGAACACCGTTTCAGATTATCACGAGATTGAACACGAGCGTGGCAACTCCGTGTTTGCTACACCCCTTCATACCGAATGGCGCGATTACAAAATCAACATTATTGACACACCCGGATTTGATGATTTCGCTGGTGAAATGATTTCTTCCATTCGCGTAGCCGACACGTGTGTGATGGTCATAAACGCCCAGCATGGTGTTGAAGTGGGAACCGAATTGATCTGGAAGTATATAGTGTCTTGTGACAAGCCTGTGATCTTTTCAATCAATCAACTGGATCATCCCCAATCTTCTTATGAAGATGCGCTTGCTTCGTTGAAAACGCACTTTGGAAATGCTGTAACGCAAATGCAGTATCCCATTAGCCAAGGCGAAGGGTTTAGTGCCATTATCGATTTGCTGAAGATGGTGATGTATAAATTTTCGGAAGAAGGTGGCAAGCCAGAGAAGCTTCCCATTCCTGCATCTGAAAAGGAAAAGGCCAACAGGCTTCACAATGAGTTGGTGGAGAAAGCAGCAGAGAACGATGAGAAGTTGATGGAAAAATATTTTGAAAAAGGATCACTTGATGAAGATGAGATGCGTGAAGGATTTAAACGCGGCATGATTCATCGTGATGTGTATCCGGTTTTTTGCATGTCGGCTAAGAAGAATATGGGAAGTGGTAGGATGATGGGCTTTATTGATAATGTTGCACCGTCCCCACGTGAAGCGCGACCCGAGACAACTGTGGATGGCGAAGAGGTGGCATTCGATCCTTCGCAGCCAACGGTTCTGTTTGTTTTCAAGTCACATATTGAACCTAGTCTTGGTAAGCTCACCTATTTCAAAGTGATTTCGGGCGAAGTTACATCCAATGCGGAACTTGTAAATAGTCAGACCGGAGTTACGGAGCGCCTCCATCAGCTCTTTATTATGGATGGAAAAAACAGAACCCCCATCGATAAGCTTGTGGCTGGCGACATAGGCGCTACCTTAAAATTAAAAGAAACGTTTACCAACCAAACGCTACATACCAAAGGGCATGATATTACCATCGAACCCATTACCTATCCAGACCCGAGAATCCGTACGGCAGTGATCGCACATAGTAAAAAGGATGATGAAAAAATTGGTGAAGTGCTCAGCAAGATTCATCAGGAAGATCCAACATTGAACGTTGCCTATTCAAAAGAACTGCGACAACTTATTGTGAGTGGCCAGGGTGAAATGCACCTGATGGTTTGTAAATGGTTTTTAGATAATGTCTATAAACTACATACCGATTTTGTTGAGCCGCGGATTTCCTATCGCGAAACCATACGCAGATCTGCCGTGGCAAGTTATCGCCATAGAAAACAATCCGGTGGGTCTGGCCAGTTTGCAGAAGTACATTTAAAAATAGAGCCTTACTATGAAGGCATGTCAGAGCCTGACGAATTTCCGGTGCGGGGTAAAGAAGAAATAAATTTGGAGTGGGGCGGCAAACTGATTTTTTATAATTGCATTGTGGGCGGCGTGATTGACGCACGTTTTATTCCTTCTATTCTGAAAGGCGTGATGGAAAAAATGGAAGAAGGTCCTATCACCGGATCGTACGTGCGCGATGTGCGCGTGATGGTGTACGATGGTAAAATGCACCCTGTGGATTCCAACGACATCTCTTTTAAAATTGCGGGCATGATGGCTTTCAAGGAAGCGTTTATGAAAGCCGAGCCACAACTTCTCGAGCCGCTTTATGATCTTGAAGTGAGCGTGCCCGAAGAAATTATGGGTGAAATTCTGTCTGATCTTCAAACGCGCCGCTCACTAATCATGGGCATGGATACGAAAGGGAGTTACCAAATTGTAAAAGCAAAGACACCGCTGGCCGAGCTCGATCGCTATTCCACTACCTTGCGTTCTTTATCCCAAGGCCGCGCCAACTTCAGGCAACATTACGCTGAGTTTGCACCCGTGTCAATTGACATTCAAAAGAAACTTGCGAAAAATTTTCACGCAGTTGAAATCTATTGATGCGCGAAGCAGGTACGAAGAAGCTAAGGTGAAGATTAATCAAATGGATTAAGGCACAACCTTATAAATCATTCCATTCGGTTTGTTAAAAAGATAAAGTTCTCCGTACCTATCGCGGGCGAAGCGGGCATCCACGCGCTTTGAGCCGACCAGATCGACAATGTTAGTCACCTTGCCATCGATAGCAATTTTGAATTTATAGATGGGGGCTTTCTTCCCTTCTTGAATATCAGCCATGTTGATGTAAAATAATTTTCCCGTTGGTATATCGGTAATAAATAATTTCCCATTTAGGTTGGGCACCTTATTTCCCGTGTATTCATAACCCAGAGATATAGCAGACCCTTCATTATGATCATATTCAGCAACAGGATACGTAATATGAAAAAGGGAATCGTCATCAGGAAGTGGATAGACGTAGTGCATATTTCCTGCAGGATTAATTAAAAATGATCCTTCCCGAATGGGCCAGCCATAATTACGACCAGGTTTAATAATGTACAGTGATTCAATAGCGTGATGACCAATGCTGCAGCCGAGCATAACACCTTGCTTAGACCATGTGAACCGATGTGGATTTCGAAAACCGTAGGCATATATCTCCGGATTTGTTTTTACAGAACTTGATTTAGCAAAGGGATTGGATGAAGGAATTCCGTAGTGACCATTTTTGCTATTTTTACCGGAAGGATTTATTCGAAGAATGGTGCCCCAAATGGCATCGCGTGCGTTGACTAAAAATGGAAATCCATTCTCTGTTCCACCACCATCACCTATCCCTATGTACAGCAATCCATAATCATCATCACTTTTCTTGGCGAGTGGATTGAAGTTAATCTCCTGTACGCCGTGTATGCCCGTGACCATATCGATGCGGAATAACTCTCTGCCTTCTCCTTCGAACGGAATGGCATGGGGCTGTTGGGTTTTCCATTCTGTTAACACCCACTGTAAAGTAACTTTGATAGAATCAGCGTACGAAAAATCTGCTCTCGCCTTTGCGGGAGCTTCGCTGTGTGTGGTGTAAAGCAATCCGTTTTTATTAAAATCCGGATGAAAGGCAAAGTTCCCGAAACCAGTAGCGAATCCGGGCTTATTAATAAAATGAGATCGCATCGCACTCATATCCAAATAAACTTCAGGCTTTTCATTTTGCACTACATACAGTTTTCCTCGCTGATCAAGAACAAATGCTTGCTTGTTATTTTTTGTGAATTCTATTTTAATGATGCGTGTTCGTGGCATCTCGTCACTTGATGAGGGTATTTTTACCCAAGGTTTTAAATTCATTACCAAATCAGAAAACAGAATACTATCGGGAATTGGATTTGAAAGGGCAAGGGAATCAATTTCTTCTGCCTTAGCCTTTGTTTTTTGTGTATGAAGGTATGCCGCTATTTTGTCAATTGAATCTTTTTCCATGTGGGCAAAGGCGGGCATTACAACCTTATATTTTCGAAGAAGTTCTGCTGCTCGCTCATCACCACTATCGACAACTTTTTGGGGATTAGTAATAAAATCAATTACCATTTCGTACGAAACCGTTTGGGTAACACCGCTAAGATTTGGGCCGATGCCATCTCGGTCGAAGGAATGACAACCGCTGCAATTCAGTTCGAAAAGATTTTTGCCTTCGGCTATGCTAGCACTATCGGTGAGGTATTGATTTTTATTTTCCGATGATTGTGTCTTACATCCGATGCTCAGACACGCGCATAGTAACGATAATAAAAACTTATACATTGACAATAGGGTATAATTCTGGAAGGTAGTTTAAAGGTATTAAATAGGCATTAATAATTGACCTTACGTCAGGAATTCAATCCTTTTTTTAGTTAATTGTAGGATGACATTCCACCATTAACCCAGTAATGGAGAAAAATTGTTTTACATTTAGACAGTACTCTCAATTCTAAAAAATCAAACATAAAAATTATAACCAAATTAATAGAGATGAAATCGTCATGCACGGCGTTAACCACAAGAATGTTAATTTAGCATGCGATTCCATATGTCCACTTAAACAATTATTAACAGATGAAAACAAAAAGAATTTCAAGCAAAATGGAAAAATTGTTGAATACGCAGATGACCCGTGAAGCTTTTCAGGCGCAGGTGTATTTGTCATACGCCTCATGGGCGGAAGTCAACAGTTTTGCAGGTATAGCAACCTTCCTTTACGGTCACAGTCAAGAGGAGCGTGAACATATGTTCAAAATATTGAAGTACATAAACGACCGGGGTGGCAGTGCAAAAATTGAGGCGATAGATGCCGCGCCCGCTAATCCTAAGGATATTGGCGATTGCCTTAAAAAGATACTGAAGCATGAGATTGACAACTCAAAGGAAATCGACAAGATCGTAAACCTTGCGCACGAAGAAAAGGATTGGGCAACCTTCAATTTTGGTCAGTGGTTTGTCAAAGAGCAAATTGAAGAAGAGACGTTGATCAACGGTATTATTGATAAATATAATCTGACGGGTGTGGAAACTGAAGGAAATACAAATCTCTACGAAATGGACAGAGATTTGACCAACGCATCTCAGGAAGCAGAAATACCTCGGGAAGAAAAACTATCCTAATAAATGAACCTGGTGCGAAGTGAACACATGCCAACTTGAGGAGGCTAAAACAATCCATTGTTCTTTTAAAAGAACTTCGCACCCGGTTTTAACATCAAAAATAATTTTCGAATAAAATTCCTAC
The DNA here is from genome assembly GCA_038218385.1 of Cytophagales bacterium. Lineage (GTDB taxonomy): Bacteria > Bacteroidota > Bacteroidia > Cytophagales > Cyclobacteriaceae > JBBRKB01. The sequence goes on from JBBRKB010000028.1 coordinate 15,926, forward strand.
TTAAACTTGCGCAGTTATTTGACTGCGTATATATTTGCAGTCAAATAACTGCATAAAATGGAATTAAGAAGAGATGTGTTCCAAGCCATTGCCGACCCAACCCGTAGGGC
>JBBRKB010000029.1:0-16032 GCA_038218385.1 Cytophagales bacterium
AACTGATTCCAATTTCATGAGGCAACTTAAAATAGTAAAGCAGATCACCAACCGGGAGAGTCAGTCCCTGGACAAGTATTTACAAGAAATTGGAAAGATGGATCTGATCACTGCCGATATGGAGGTAGATCTTGCCAAGCGAATCAAGCAAGGTGATCAGATAGCACTAGAGAAGTTGACAAAAGCCAATCTGCGTTTTGTGGTTTCTGTTGCCAAGCAATATCAAAACAACGGCCTCACTTTGGGCGACCTCATCAATGAAGGTAATGTAGGCTTGATAAAGGCCGCCATGCGCTTTGATGAAACCCGTGGATTCAAATTTATATCCTACGCCGTATGGTGGATTCGTCAATCCATTCTTCAGGCACTTGCCGAACAATCGCGCGTTGTGCGCCTTCCCTTAAACCGTGTAGGCTCATTGAATAAAATATCAAGGACTTTCTCAGCACTAGAACAGAAATTTCAACGTGAGCCGTCTGCAGAAGAACTGGCAGAAGTAATGGAAGTTTCTACCGAAGAAATTGAAAACACCATGCGTGTTGCAGGTCGGCACATATCAGTAGACGCACCTTTCGTACAAGGAGAAGAAAATAGTCTATTGGACGTATTGGCGAGCAATGAAAACGAAACACCGGATTCCGCCTTGATCATGGACTCACTCAAACGCGAGGTGTCACGTGCGCTCTCTACACTAACCCAACGCGAAGCAGAAGTGATCTCCGATTACTTTGGCCTAAACGGAAACCACGCCATGACGCTGGAAGAAATTGGAGAGAAATTCAATCTTACCCGCGAACGTGTGCGACAAATAAAAGAAAAAGCAACGCGCAGACTACGTCATACATCACGAAGCAAATCGCTCAAGTCCTATCTGGGGTAGCGAGTGGTTTTATCATCAATTACAATTAAAAACAATTTACAATGGAGGCCAGATTCTATAGTTCAGTAGCAAGTCAAATATATGTTTCCCTTTGGAATAAGTACCGCCCGGTTATTCTACAGTTGATGGTGGGTGCAGCCGAAGGGCCGCAGGAATACAAACTCTTTGAACATGAGTTCAAGGCGCTCAACCCAACAGAGCGCAAAGGGCATGGATTCACTTTTCAAGCATTTCAAAACAGGTCGCTTACCAATATTAAAACCTCGGCCTCCGCACAGGATCTCATCCATGTGCTGGCAAACTCCAAAAAAGCTTCTGAGTTGATGAGCGAAGCCACCTACGAGTTTTCTTTAACAAAACAATTTTTGCTTAAAGTCTCTAAAGTTGAGGCTTAATTATTCTAATAACCGGGTATTTTGGCCTAAAAACCAAATAATTGCCATCTGGTAGAGATAAAGCCCAATAAAAAAAACCAATTCTGGCATATCTTACAGAAATTATTATATTTGGCCATTACTACAAAAAAATACTATGACAGGAACAGTAAAATTTTTTAATGAGACCAAAGGTTTTGGCTTCATTAAACCAGCCGATTCAAGTGAAGATATCTTCGTACACTCTTCAGGGCTCATTGACAAAATCCGTGAGAACGACAAAGTTGAATACGAAGTTGAGAGAGGAAAAAAAGGGTTGAACGCGGTGAACGTAAAGGTTATCAACTGATAAGTTTATCACGATACATTTTTACACTAAACCACCCATCTGGGTGGTTTTTTTTTGTAATTGAATATCCTAACAAATGTTCATCTGAGCATAGATAAACTACTTGCTAAGAAAAAAGCATCCTGGTAATTTGTCTAAATGGAGGTTATGCTTAAGCTGAGAAAGGCCGCATTTGTTCCGTTGGAAAAGAAGGACGAATCATAATTCTTTATGACATGTCCCTGACGTCACAGCAGCGTGTGAATAACATGTTCCGCTTTGATGGAAGAGTTATACTTCCTTCAGAAGGATCATATCCTTTTTCATGAAAAGAATCGTATCGTATTAAAAAGAAAGGATGGAATCTTTCCGAAGCGACTTTAATCTATTTTCACCCTCCTTAATATCTCCCTATTACTTCTTCTCCAGCACCAACGTCACCTTGTTAAAATCTGCGGCAGCGTTAATTACTTTGCGGTAATCTTCATAGCGCGAAAGGGGCGCGTATATTTCTTTGTAATACTCTTCAATGGTAACGCGCAGTTTGTTGTCCTTAAAGGTATAGTCAGAAATAAACAAGTAGGGTTCTTTGTCTCCTTCATGATACACTACATTAAACTTAATGTCTTGCGGATTACGCATCTGGTATCCATCTGGAATGGTTATTTCCATCACCCGGTTGTAGCCGCGGTTGTAGTCATTCTCAATGTTGGTCATGCGTTCATCATCGCGGTACATCTCGGTTTGCGGGCCAATCAATTCACCCAGTTTAAACAAAATGCGTGGCCCTGCTTTTTCAATGAAATGGGATGATGTAAAATCAACCTGCATTAAAAAATTGGTTGTCTTCTCTGTCTCTATTGGCTTTGCCTCCCACTTGGTGATAACAGGATCGGGAGCAGTTTGCTTTAGCAGCTCTTCTACCATTTTCGACTTTTGCTCTTCGTTCATCAAATGATAATAAGGGGTGATAAAAGTAGCATTGATGCCTCCGAATGTTCTCTTCATTTCAATCTTATGTGACGACATGTCTTCATTGAAAGCTACTTTAATATCAAGATTGTCTGTATTGAGAGTATAATCCAGTGCGGGAATTTCTTTAATGGATCCCAATGCAGATTTCACATTGCCCACTTCAAAAGGTTCTATGAACAATCCCTTTTGCGCCGTAAACTCCGCTGGTATCACCGGGTAGCGTGTCTCAAAGTTATAGGGCGCAATAAAACCTTTAACGTCAGGGAAAAATAGCAGGTAATCATCAAGGTAGCCCCATGAGTCAAACGTTGAGTCAAATTTAAAATTAGACCGGTCACAGGTAATCACGGGTTCACATTTAATGTTCAGTTTTGCAAACGTGGCCAGGAAAAGTTTTGTAAGACCCTCTCGGGAGGCGAGCTTTGATTTGATAATAGACGTAAGATCATCGCCCTTAGCATCGGGATTGATCTGAACTGTCATCTTTATTTTTCGTTCGATATTTTTGATCCGCTGCTCAAGCTTGTCTGAAGGTTTATCATCCACTGACTTCACAAATTTATCAAGCGCTTTTTCATCTTCCTTGCTAGTTTCAACGAGTACGCGATAGAATGTCTTAGCGGCATCGTCCCATGTGTAGAGGCGTGCACTTGATTTTGCCGTGTTGTAGGCGAGCTTGAACTCAATCCGTTGTCGGTTGGAATTGAATGACGAAAAATTTTCCTCTTTCAACGCGACAAGATTTTTTAAGTCGACACTATACACATTATGTTCTTCATCCGATTTTTCAGCAACGGTTGAATCACTTCCATAAATTTTAAAATCGAATTTCAAATGCTTAGGTGATGTGAGTAAGAAAGTACTTTCCTTCACGGGGGTTCCATATTGCACAAACACCCTATCGTAAATACTGGAAGATTTTTTTAATGTATAGAAATATTCAACTTCACTTCCAACCTCAACACCTTCGATGGCAAATATCCTGTAGCCGCGGCCAGACTCTTCGTCTTTTACTTCCTTGAGATTATTAATGTCAAAATTCACAACCTTACCATCCTTATTAATGGCGCGTGCTTTTAGCTCTACCAAATCCTTGACGTTACGCATTGAAATGAATATCCGGTTGAAATGCTGAATGGCATCGCTGTTGTTTACGCGAACAATGCGGTGCGTAGTTTCATACATGATGAACTCGTCTCCTTCAAATGTATAATCATATTGTTCATGATTCTTGAGAATATATTCTGCATATCCATTTTCCCTTTCTGAAAGCGTGAACCGTTTGCGCTCACCTTCCCACTGATACTTTTTAATTTCATTGGCCCGTGCACCACAGGCAACCAACAACGCTACTACCCAAACTATATTTCTCATGATTAATAAATTGATACCGTTTATTTCTTCTTTAAAATAATAGACTCTTTATATACATCGCTCACATTCTTCACAGATTCATTCCAATTCTTAAACTGGTCAGGTTGAAGCATTAAGAAATCCAGGTAGAATGTCTTGTTCATAACAACCTTATCGGGTGTAACATCATATTGAATGTTGATACCAATGTTTTTTCCATCATAGTTAACGTTTTCAGGAATATATTCGATTGCGTATCCTTCCGGAATATCCAACACGGTTACTTCCTTCTTCATATATTTATAATCGTTCTCCCATGGTGTTTCACGGCTCGCAACATTAATGTATTCGTTGTAGTAATCTTTGTTCATGTTGAGGTTGATGTAAATCTCTCCGCTGATCTGTTGAAAATAATCTCCTATTCGAAAAGCATAATCAATTTTTGTTGCCTTGTCATAATCGTTCAGGTTGTTGATGGTATACTTATCAAGGTAGAACTTGTTGCTTCCCTTGCCCACCAGCTTGGCCACATAGTTTTTAATATCATCTTCTTGCGAGCGATTTAACCGATAGCCTGCGAAAACTTTTGGATACCCTTGTACACTTGCCGTTCCTTTTCCAATCAATTCGTTGTTGGCTATTTTCATTTCTATCGAATCCGTCATGCTATTTTCTTCCTTGCCAATAACCTGAACTTTCCTGATTTCATATTTATCGGGCCCCATACCTATCAACGCTTCCTTTCCTTGTATCATGGAAGAAGGCAGGCCAAATGCTGTATGATTGCTGGTCGCATCCAAAAAATAATACTTGCCTTCTTTCGAAATGTAAGTCGCGATCATGTGGTTATCAACCAGGGGGGTGGGAACTTTTGAATAGGCATACGGGATATCCCGGGTACCAATCCATGTATGATATGCTTTTATCCCGGCAATCTTCATCATGTTTACCAACAGGTTTGCCATGTCTTTACAATCACCGTATCGCTTTTCGCACACGTACGATCCATCATGTGGAATAAATCCACGCATACCGTCTTCAAAAGCAATGTATCGGATGTTGTCTTGCACCCAATAAAATATTTTCCTTGCCGTCTCTTCTTCAGTGTCTCCTGGTGATTTTAATTTGTCTACCTCGGCCACCAGGTCAGGTGAAGGCTCTTTGTCCAAATCTTTTACAAAAGTGTAATACCATTTATACAGATCATCTACATTGGCTAAAACGGAAACCGTCTGTGATGCTGTTTTATAGGATTTGATATAAGCAATCACATGCGGAATATAATAGCGTATGCTGGGACTATTACTTTCTGATTTGAACGCCAATGTATTGGCAACAGACCATTCATAAAACACATCATTTCCTTTTTGATATTTCTTGAATTGAATTTCCTTTTTTGAATCGTTCATCACTTCATACACCAACTCAATATCTTTGGAAGCTTTAATGGTGTAGGTAGCCTTTTCTTGTGGAAGATAATTACCAAACATAAAGCCAGGAACAAAGCGTGGATCTCTGTACTTGCTCTTATAAGACAACTGTGTAATGTTATGCTGGGCTACAGCAGGAAATGAGAATACATAGTTGTATGAATCATCATAGAAAATGCCATCGTCACGATCTGCCTTTTTTTGAAAATCATTTACAGGAAAATCACGGTACTTGCTTTTTTCCCATGCCATGGTTTTGGCTTTTAAATCATACACTTCTTCGAAATGAGAGCCATGCACCTTTCGGTTTACAAATACATCTGCCTGTTCCTTTAAGAACATCATCTGCTCAACGTTCTCAGAAGTAATTTGAAGTGAATCTCCCTTCACTTGTATAGTAACTATTTCTGACCGATCAAGAAACACGGCTGGTTCATCTGGATATTTGTCTTTCAACACTTGCCACATATCTGCCTTTTGAGAAAAAGCTGAACCTGTTGCTAATAAGAGTATTACTAAAATAAATTTTCGCATGGTCTAATATTTAAAACGGGCACATGAGATCATTGAATATTCTTCTTAATCAACAATAAAACCTGCCCAATATTTTAATTCCAAATTCTTGTCTCCATTTTTATACAATGTAGTCTTTCCTTGAACTACACCCATCTTGTCTTCCACCGTCTTGGTCAAGGTTCCATTTTCACTATAATAAAAGATCGCTCCATCCAATTCATCCAACTTATAACTTCCCTTTTTCTTTAGTTTTCCATTAGGGTAATAAATGGAAAAATCTCCTGAATAGTCACCTCTATCAAATTTATATTTTGCCATCACCTGCCCGTTGGGATAATACGAAATCTGATCGCCATGCAACAAACCGTCATTATGTGACTCTTCATAGGCCTTTTGCCCATCCTGGTAAAAGGATTCGATCTTTTCTTTCCCTGTGTAATTCATCCAATCCCCAAGTTCTCCCTTCACAGCCGTTCGGTAGGAAATAAGGTTGCCCCCTTCATACAATTCTTCCAGCTTTTTCATTCCATTTGGCGCAAAGTATGTGCTGATCTCGTTTCTCTCCCCATTCAAATAGTTGATGTGGGAAGTAATCTTTTCATCGTCAGAATAATACGTCCAGGTGCTATCCCGTTCTCCCTGAATATAAATACCTTCAGAACTCACCTTACCATTGTCATAATACCATGTCCATTTTCCTGTCTCATCGCCCTCCAGGTATTGTCCTTTCAAATCAGGTTTCCCATCCATGGTAAAATACTCAAAGGGCCCGTGCTTGCGTCCATTCTCAATAGAGTTTGCCAGGTACTTATTGCCATTAGGCCACCAGCGATAGACACCATCAAAATTTCCACATTCAATATCGACACGATAGTTTGGATTTCCATTTTCAAATTTTTGCACAAGTGATTCATTTTCACCGAGCGTTTCTTTGCCCAACCGTACGGTTCCATCTTCATTAAAATAGGCAATGGCTTTCACTTTATTGTCGCGATAATGGATAGTAGAATAAATTTTTCCGTCTACATTATAATCAATACGCTGTCCAAAGGATAAACCGTTTACATAATAATTTTCCGATTCCTTGGCGCCATCGGCATAGTAGGAGATCCATACTTGCTCACGCTTGTCATTTTGATACCACCCCTCTTCTTTAAGTTGTCCCTGTATGTAGTATTCGCGACTGTAACCGTGGTAATTACCCCTATCAAATTTCTGTTCAACTTTTATCTGACCTGTTCTAAAAAAGGATTTATAATCGCCATCAATTTCACCGTCTACTTGAGCGTAATTCGTTCGGAGCATTCCTTCATGGTAATAATATTTCCACTCACCATTTTCTTTCCCATTCTTATAAGCTCCTTCGAATAAAAGTGGCCCATCAGGAAAGTATCCTTTCACAGCAAAAGTTCCTGTTGAATCTCCAGACTTCCCTAAAACATTTCCTTGCTTGTCATAATAGGTAATCCCTACAACTTTGCCATGCTCATAGGTAAAGACCGCATATTTTTCATCTCCTCTATAGAGAATATCTTCACCTTGAATTTCTCCTTTGTCATCATACGATTTACGTTCAGTCAAATGACCACGCAGATCATACAACATCCATTCACCAAATAATTCTCCCGCACGGTAGTCGCCTTCTTTCTCCAACTGCCCATTAGCATAATAATATTTCCAACGCCCTTCAATTTTGTCATCCTTGTACGCTCCTCTTGATCTTATTTTTCCATTAGGATGATGGTAGGCATAATCACCCTCCAGTTTTCCTAATTTATACTGATACTTGGCTTGGATTTTCCCATCTACATTATACGATGTATAAGGACCATCAAACATATCATCCTTAAAGACATACTCAACCTCCACATTTCCATTGGTATAATAGCCTTTACCCGGCCCGTCTTTCTTACCGGCTTTGCACATGTAGCGTTCACTTATTTTTCCACACGTAAAAAATACTTCTACTTCCCCATCCAAACTTCCATCCTTCAACATGTAATGACTTGTAGGCTCACCATATTCATTAAAAAATTCAATTTCAGTTGATTCCTTTTTTTCATGTTCGGTGGATTTAATCGTACTGTTGCTGAGGTAGTACTTCCACGTTCCTATTTTTTTTCCTACTGCATCAAATTCACCTTGTGCGCGCAATTCACCGTTAGTGAAATAGTAGCGCCACTTGCCTACTTCATTACCCTTCGCATCTTTCGATCCAATACCTGTCAATTGATTGTCGTCATTATACCATGCAGACACAGGATTTTTAAAACCCCATTCTTCAGGAACAATTACGTGCACCCTATTGGCCTTAAGACGAGCATTGGCTAATGTATAAAACGCTTCCATTTTCTTCTCGTTTTTCTTCTTCCACTTCGGCACAGCTTCGAAGGTTGTGCTGGTGAGAATGTGATAGAGAAAAGGTTCTAATAAATTTTTGACGTGCAGCTCCTGATAAAACGGAAGGTAAAATTTTATCCAAAAATCATCCGGTTGATTTTCTATCAACTTCAATTGATCGAGAAGTAACTGGTATTGTTTAGCGAGCATGGCATTGACAGGAACTACGGCTTTGAAATTTTTATCGTTCACAATTTTAGCGCGTATGATTTGATCGAGCCGCTCAAAAGGATAAGCGCCCGAGAAGTCAAATGTTCCTTCATCCTCCAATGCGTTATTCATCAGGTTCTCCAGAAAGACAAGGCGGGGATTGTCCTTCTCTGCGAGACTCATGTAAATTCCCAACGACATCATGGCGCGCACTTTCTTTCCCTGAAAGGCTGACAAGCGCCCAAGGTTCAAGTGGCTTGATGCGTGAAAAGGATTTAGGTTTAATGTTTTTATCAAATACTCTTCCGCTTTGTCATACGTTTTGTGATTGTAATAGGTGATGCCCAGGTTGTAATGGAGTGAGTAATCGAAAGGATAATTTTTGATTCCCTCCTTATAGGTATTCACCGAATTTTCGAAATCACCTTTCGAGTCATAGGCTGTTCCTAAAAGTTTATAGAATTGTGCCTTGTATGCCGATTGTTGTTTTAATCCATACTTGCAAGCGGCAATGGCACTATCATATTGCTTGGCTCCGTTGTAGGAAAGTGCCAATTCTGACAACATGTACACATAGTTTGTATCTTGCTCTGGAATGGTTTTGAAAAGTTTTATGGATTCTTCGAAACGGTTGCTGTCGTAAAGCACTACACCTTCTTTAATGACTTCCCTTGAATTTATCAACGGTATCGTCTGACCGCTGGCAGTGTATAAGGCAATGGAAATCAAGAATAAGAGAATCGATTTTTTATAAAATTTCATAGTAACTAAAAAGTTTGTAAATCTGAACGCTTAAAATACTCAAAATGTATTTTAAACATGCAATACTTTAAAAATGATTGACACGATGAATTCCTTAAAAAGAAAATGCTCAACGTATCCAATGGATACATTGAGCATTCTGCCTATCGTATTATAATTGGAAACCTATACACGTTCCCCTACTTTGTTCATAATCTTGGTTTGCACCTGTATTGACTCTTCGTGTATCAATTTCAACAAGTCCTTGCTGAAGTCACTGTTGAGTCCCATCGCTTTCGCCAAGGTGACACGTGTTTGAATGATCTCTTCCCAGCGCGTTACCTGAAGGATGGTCACATTGTTCTCTTTTTTGTATTGACCAATTTTCTCTGAAATTTTCATACGTGATGCAAGCTTCTGCATGATCTCATCATCCAACTGGTCGATCTGCTCACGAAGAACAGTCAAAGTATCTTTGAATAATTTATTGTCAGATGTAGCTGTGCGCACCACCAGGTGATCAATCATATCGCCCAACACGGCTGGGGTAATCTGTTGCTTGGCATCACTCCATGCAGCATCCGGGTGGATGTGACTTTCAATCATCAAGCCGGCCATATCCAGGTCAAGTGCCTTCTGACAAATCAATGGAATCAAATCGCGGTTACCCGCAATGTGACTTGGGTCGCAAATAATATCCAACTCTGGTATGCGTGTCTTCAACTCAATGGCCATGTTCCACATCGGTGCATTACGGAAAGGACCTTTCTCTGAAGAAGAAAATCCACGATGGATAGCGGCAAGCTTTTTAATACCTGCTTTATTCAAACGCTCCAATCCACCTAACCAAAGTTCCAGGTCAGGATTAACAGGGTTCTTCACCATCACAGGAATGTCAACACCTTTCAGGGCATCAGCAATTCCTTGAACTGAAAAAGGATTCACCGTGGTGCGCGCGCCAACCCAAAGAATGTCAACGCCGTATTTCAAACACAACTCAACGTGCTCTGGTGTGGCCACTTCAGTAGTGATAGGAAGACCGGTTTGCTTTTTTGCTTCTACCAACCATTTCAATCCATCTTCACCAGCCCCTTCAAACTGACCTGGCCGTGTGCGTGGTTTCCAAATGCCTGCGCGAAGTACATGCACTTTGCCTGTAGCTTTCAACTGCTTTGCTGTGGCCACGGTCTGCTCTTCTGTTTCTGCGCTACACGGTCCGCTTATAATCAAAGGGCGCTCAATTCCCGGTAGCCACGTTTTGATGGATTCTAATTCCAATTCCTTTTTCATGATTGTTGTCTATTTTTCAATTGATACTTTTTTATTTTCTTCATCTGTTTTTTGTTGATTAAGTTCTATACCACCCAACACCCGCCGAATTTCATTTGCCTGCACCATGATGTCGTAAAGTTTTTCAGTTTCATTGTTTACCAAATGATTTTTAAACCGCTGTAAGTGAGCAATGTATTCTTCCAATGCTTTTAAAAGGTACGTTGCGTTTTGGCTAAAGATAGGAGCCCACATGTCGGGCGAACTTTTAGCAAGACGTACCGTAGACGCAAAACCACTACCTGCTAGTGTGAAAATGTTTTTCTCATCTTTTTCAATATCCAAAACCGTTTGACCCAACAAGAATGAACTCACGTGTGAAAGATGTGACACATAGGCCACATGTTTATCATGACCTGTAGAATCCATGAACGTGGTTTTCATTCCGAGGGCTTTAAAAACTTTCTCCGCCACCTGAAGCGCGTGCTCGCCAGATTTCTCGCGCTCACATATAATGTTCATTTTATTTTGAAACAATCCTTCAATAGCTGCAGTGGGTCCTGAGTTTTCAGTACCGGCAATGGGATGTGACGCAACAAATTGATTTCGTTTGGGATGCTTTTTTACTGCTTCACATATTAACGACTTTGTTGACCCCGCATCCAGAACAACCGCGTGGTCATTTACCTGGTCAAGTATAGAGGGCAGCACTTTTTGAATAGCACTCACGGGAATAGAAACGATTACCAGATCAGATGATGCAAGCGCTTCATCCATGCTTAGCAACTCATCAACCAATCCAAGTTCCAGCGCCATCATGCTATGCTCAGGATTGCTATCAACACCAATCAAACGACTTGCAAGATTTGCTTTACGCAAATCTTTGGCCATCGAGCCACCAATCAAACCAAGTCCTATGATAGCTGTTTTCATGCGTTAATGATTTCCGCTGAAGACGGTTTCTTTAAAAATGTTTCTATTCTCTTTAACGCTTCCGTAAATACCTCAACGGTACAACATAATGAAATGCGGATGTAACGCTGACCCGCATCACCAAAAATAAAACCGGGTGTGATGAAAACTTTCGTGCCGTATAAAACTTCGTCAATCCATTTCTCAATGTCGACAACATGTTCTGGTGCTTTTGCCCACACAAACAATCCCGATTGTTCTTCAGAATAGATGCAGCCTAAGGCGTCCAATATTTTTTGAGCTGCTTTTTTGCGTTCTGCATAAACAGCATTCAACTGTGTGAACCACTCTTTACCATTTTTCAACGCTTCCGCTGCGGCATATTGCAAACCAAGAAACATTCCAGAGTCCATGTTGCTCTTCACGCGAAGCACGGCGTCAATATAATCTTTGTGTCCTGCTACCCAGCCTAAACGCCATCCGGCCATGTTGTGTGATTTGCTCAACGAGTTGAGTTCAAGCGCAACATCTTCAGCACCTGCTATCGATAAAATGCTTTGTGGCTTTTCGTTTAAAATCAAACTATAAGGATTGTCGTTCACAATCAAAAACTGATTAGCACGCGCCAGTTCAATTAATTCTTTTAACTCTGGTGTTGATGCAACTCTTCCTGTCGGCATGTGAGGAAAATTCACCCACATGATTTTTACTTTTGAAAGATCACTTTTTCTTAATGCATCAACATCAATTCCCCAATTGGCCTTTTCATCTAGTTTGTAATGTCGAATTTTTCCGCCTACAAGATTGGTCACAGAAGAATACGTGGGGTAACCTGGGTTGGGCACCAACACTTCATCACCTTCATTGACAAACGCCATCGAGATGTGCATGATCCCTTCTTTCGAACCCATCAGGGGAAGGATCATGTTTTCGGTGTTTAATTCAACACCATACATGTTTTTATAAAAATCAGCAATCGCATTTCTGAACTGCGGAATTCCTTTGTAGTTCTGGTAGCCATGATGTGCAGGATTTTGTGCAGAGGTAATCAACGCATCAATAGCAGAAGAAGAAGGCGCCATATCCGGACTACCAATACCTAAGTTGATAACCCGAAGCTCAGGCGTATCAAGGGCGCGTACCTCTGCCAGCTTCTTACTGAAGTAGTATTCTTCTACGTTGGCAATTCTGTTGGCTGTCCTTATCATTTTTATATTCTTTCTATTTTTTAAAACTCTCGCGCCCTTCCCCCGCCCCGCCCCGCCCCCTAACCCCCTAAAGGGGGGAATCCAGCGCGCAATTCGTACTTCGTACTTCGTACCTTGTACCTTTATTTATATTCTATCTTCGCCTTCTTATACTCACCTAATACATTCAGATTCTTCACTTGTCTTAACACTTCGCGCATGGCATCGTCATAGCTTTTGCGTTTCTTCCATTCCACATCAATGTGAATCGAGTATTCATTCGGTTTACCAACGATGGGGATGGACTGAATCTTCGTAAGGTTGATGGCGTAATTTTTAAATGTTGTCAACGCATCTGCAAGGGAACCAACAGCATTGGCCACTTCAAAACACAACGATGCTTTGTTGCTTTCAATTTTTCCATTGCTTCTCTTTTGAAGTACCAGAAAACGGGTGAAGTTCTTTTTATGCGTCTCTATTCTTCTCTCTAAAATTTTTAAACCAAATTTCTTCGCGGCAAATTCATTCGCGATAGCGCCGGTTTCTTTTAGATTATGTTCTTTCACACGCTTGGCCGACAAAGCCGTGTCATCGCTTTCGCGGATTTCTACACCCGCTAATGTGTGCAAAAATTCTGTACACTGACGGATGGCCATCGGATGTGACTCTATCACTTTCAGATCGCTGATCTTTACGCCCGGCAGTGCCAACAAGTGCATATGTATGGGAATGTACAGTTCACCTACAATACTGAAATGATACTCTTGCAACAAGAAGTAGTTGGGGAGAATGCTGCCTGCGATGGAGTTCTCAATAGCCATCACAGCATAGTCAGCCTCATCCGTCTTCAATGCTTCACACAGTCGGTGAAAGCTAAGGCACTCAACGGTATCAATGGCATCATTGAAATAGGTCTTGGCGGCCACCTCGTGAAAGCTGGCGGTTATTCCCTGGATTGCTACGCGTATCTTCTTCTTCTTTGCCATTTACATAAAGGGTATATAAAACGAAAAGTCCCGGTTTCGCGGGACTTTCCTGTGTTTTTCGTTATTTTTTTTCAACAACTAAACCACTCTTTGAAGTCCCGTCTGGTTCTTAAAGTAATAGTAATAAAAGTAAAAGAATGCGTTGTTGAACATGTACTTCGTTTTTAACGCCTTAAAGATAAGACCATTTTAACTTCTCTTCCAAGCATTGACAATAGGTTTCCATAAAAAAAATTTAGAACTAATGGTTGTTAGTAGGCCATGTTATAAGAACCAATCGTCCGGATTATGGGAACGAATTTACATCACCAATACGAACCCATATCGTTGACCTACATTGAAAAGCATCCCGGCATTTGCCTTAATGACTGTGATAATCTTACCTTTGACACACCAAAGAATACGCAAACATGAAGCACCTTACCCTTAACGTCATTTTCTTAATCATGTCTCTGGCTGTGATCAATTGTGGCAAAACAAGCCATGAAGAAACCCATGAACATGAATCGGCCGAAACTGAAGATGATGCAGGCCAGGCGTTGCTTGATGAAGTGGATAAGATCCACACCGAAGCCATGGAGAAAATGGGCGATGTGAGAAAACTCCGTGAAGACCTGAAGAAGAAGATCGAAAATTCTTCTGACATGGTGGACGAAAAGAAAAAAGAAATCGAAGCCAAAATTTCAGATCTCGATTCAGCGTATAACGGCATGATGGATTGGATGCATAAATTTAATCCTGAAATTGATTCGCTTGACAAAGTAGCGTATCGCGAATATCTGGAAGAACAAATAGAGAAAGCGAAAAAAGTGCAGAGCGATATCGCGGAAGCTATTGAGCGAGCGAGAGAAAATTAGAGCATTCGGGTTTATTCAACGTTAAGAGGTCACGCGCTTGGATTTCGCCTCAGCCAATCTATCCCATTTTTCCCATTCAAAATACTTACAACATTTACTTACGTAAAGTCCTCCATACGTTAGTCTAAAACTCAATTATAGAAATGCGTCAGTTACTACTCAGCGAAGGTGCAAAAGAACTTAGCTACGAAATACGTGAAATCGTTAAGAAGGCGGAACAACTAAAAAAACTCGGCCTTGAAATAAGTTGGGAAAACATTGGTGACCCGATTCAGAAAAACCATATCCTCCCCGACTGGATTAAAAACATTATCTCCGACTTAGTTCGTCAGAATGATGTGTACAGTTATTGCCCGTCAAAAGGGATGTTGGCCACACGGGAATTCCTTGCCCAACAAACCAATGTTTTAGGGGGCGTTCAAATTGACCCAGACGACATCTGTTTTTTCAATGGACTGGGAGATGCTATCTCGAAAGTGTACCAATACATTAACAGCACATCGCGTGTGATCGGGCCATCACCCGCTTACTCAACACACTCCAGTGCAGAAGCAGCACACGCCAATCATGAACCCATCACGTACAAGCTCGATCCCAACAACCATTGGTATCCTGATTTGGATGATCTCTATCTAAAAGTAAAATACAATCCGAACATTGTCGGCATACTTATTATCAATCCCGACAATCCTACCGGAATGGTTTATCCGCTGGAAACATTGAAACGGATTGTCGCTATCGCAAAAGAGTTTAATCTTTTTCTGATAGCCGATGAAATCTACATCAACATTACCTACAATGGCGCAAGGGCTTATGCACTTGCTGAAATTATTGAAGATGTTCCCGGCATTTCCATGAAAGGAATTTCAAAAGAAATGCCCTGGCCTGGTTCGCGTTGTGGATGGATGGAATATTACAACCGTGATAAAGATGAAGACTTCAACCGCTTCTGTGCTGCATTGGACAATGCAAAAATGATTGAGGTGTGCTCAACCAAATTGCCACAGATGGCCATTCCAAAAATATTAGGTGATGCTCGTTTTAAACTTTATCGTGAAGAAACAAACCAACACATCGGCAGAAGAAGTAAGATCATTGCCGACATTCTTCACTCGGTTCCTGAACTAACGTTCAACGAAACATACGGAGCGTTTTACAACACCATTATTTTCCGTGAAGGTACGCTTACGCAGAAACAAAAAATAAAAATTTCCGATGCAAAAATAGCCGGCCTTGTTGAACAATGGGTAAGCCAACCTATCGCACTTGACAAACGATTTGTTTATTATTTGCTTGGCGCAAAAGGCGTGTGCGTTGTTCCTATCTCTTCGTTCTGTTCTGAGTTGCAAGGTTTCCGCGTGACCTTGTTGGAAGAGAATGAAGATACATTGGTAAAAACATTCACTGCCATCCGCGATGGCATCGTTGAATATTTAAAATCGTAGCTAATATTTTCTTCTATCACTAATGGTTGAATCCCTTACACGGGGTCTCGAAACGAAGACCCCGCTACAACACTAACCCTAAAGGTTCACGTCATCCTATGTTTGCAAAGTAGAAATTGGAAGGGTTAAATTAGTAGATGTTTAACCCCGAAAAGAAAGGAGAGAGAGCAAGACTATTGTACGTCATTTGTCCTTGAGACCGTTCGCAATGCTAGTCCCTCTCTCCTCT
>JBBRKB010000030.1:0-16030 GCA_038218385.1 Cytophagales bacterium
TCAAAATCACGCATGGCAATTCCATTGTCGTGATTAAAATTTCTTCTTCGCAGCGCGTTCTCTGCTTGGCCATAGGAGGTGATGCAAATGATGGAGGCGAGAAAAATGAGTATGGTTTTCATATCTTATTCTATTTTATTAACATGTTTGATAGAAGCAAAGATAGATGCATTATGTGCAGTTATCACCTTACCTCAACGAAGCATAGAGCGGAATGTCGGGTTTACATTCCGCTCTATGAGGTCAGGTTATTTTTCAAATATGATCTCGTTCACACCGATCACATCATCGTTGGGTTGCTTCCATTTGATGATAAAGAAATAGACATCGTGCTTTCCTGAGATCGGTGCAGCGATGGTAGATGTAAATGTTGCTGAATCTTTCGCTATGTTAAATGATTCTTTTGCAATGACCGGCCCTGCTTTTGAATCGATACGAACTTCAATTTCTCCATCCATTTCTGCAGAGTAGGTGTAGGTAAACTTTTTTATTCCCGTTAAGTCAACATTTCGTAAGAGGTAGTACGCTTTATGTCCACCACTTGTAAGGAAGTTGCCAAACCGTTGAAAGCCTTTGTACTCATCAACATACAGTGTGTTTACTTTTGCGCTGCGCAAGGTTATACTATCTGCTTTTCTTATGGGATCAATTCCGTTGGCTCCTTTATCTGTATAGCTTGCCGTGATGGAATAGAGTGGCTGTGGATCATCAGCTTTGTGATTGTTTAACGTAAGTGCTCCGCTCAAAGGAATTGCTGTCTTTGGTTTATTGGCGTCAGGCAGTGATAAAATATACTTTACCATCTCATTCACATCTCGCTTACCTAACTGCGGGTGCGCACTCATCACATGTTCCGTACTCCAATTACCACCGCCACCAGAAATTATTTTGGCAGACAGTTCGTTAATAGCATCCTTCTTGTTTTTATAGCGCTGAGATATTTGTAGATAAGAAGGTCCTACTGATTTGCTGTCCATCGTATGACATGCTTTGCAATCACTGGACGCCACAAGTTTGCCGCCAATCATTTGAGAAGCTGGTGCTGCTCGGTAAACATAACTTGCTTCTATTGCTTTCGGATCAATAGTCGCGTCTTCATCATCACTTACCTTGATCGTGTAATTAAATATTTCTTTATCCCAGAAGAAAGATTGGTTGTTGATAGTGGCAATGGTTATGTTAGGTGGTGTGTTGCCAACCCTCACTAAAATAGTATCGGTACCAATAAGGCCAGCTTTATCTTTTACGTTTAGAATGGAATGATACGTGCCCGGTTGTGAAAAGACGTGACTAGGATTTGGTTCTGTTGAGCCGATAGTCTTTCC
This sequence comes from Cytophagales bacterium, assembly GCA_038218385.1. GTDB lineage: Bacteria > Bacteroidota > Bacteroidia > Cytophagales > Cyclobacteriaceae > JBBRKB01. Next base: position 1,326 of record JBBRKB010000030.1, read on the forward strand.
ATCGAAATACCATTCGTATGTTATGGCGTCATCATCATCCGGATCGGTTGTGCCTGCGCTGCTGAATGAAACACGAAGTGGTGCTTTCCCTGCAATCTCTTTTATCACCTGCGTGCTTCTTCTTTCTGAAGTGATGAAGACACGTTTGTCTAATTCCGCGGAAGCGACAGAGTCAACAACACGAGCCTTTGCAAGGGGAGCGCGGTTGCCGTAGTTGTATTCAATCTTCACCAGCCGTGCATCCTCGTTATCAGCTCCATAAACAGAGCCGTATTCCAACATGTACATTGCGCCATCTTTACCAAACGCAAGATCAATAGGTCGTCTAAAGTCACCATTCGATGCCATGAAAGGTTCACTTCTTATATAGTTTTCATCCTTGTCAAATCGCAAGGTTATTACCCAATTGCGCATCCAATCAAAAACAAACAACGCTTCATCATAGTACTCCGGAAACTTATTTTGGGATGTTGAATTTTTATCATAGGTATAAAACATTCCTGCCATAGCACTTCTTCCACCTGTGCCTAGTTCTGGAAACTCTGGCGAAGCGGCATACGGATAATAAATCATAGCAGGTTGTGCCGGAGGTAGATTGATAAGTCCTGTATTGTTGGGTGAATGATTGACAGGTGCTTGAGGATTGAATACTTCACCTGGTTTGTTAATCGCAAAATCCCATTGGTTGTACGCGCGATTGTTTCCAACAAAGTAGGGCCAGCCAAAATTGCCAGCAGCTTTTGCTTGATTAAATTCATCATACCCTTTCGGTCCTTGGATACTATCCTTACCTGCATCGGGACCAATCTCACCCCAGTACAGAACGGAGGTTTTGGGATTGACGGCAATGCGATACGGATTGCGACAGCCCATCGTATAAATTTCAGGTCTCGTTTTTTCTGTTCCTTTCGGAAAAAGATTTCCTTCCGGAATGGTATAGGTTCCATCCGGCTCGGGATGAATGCGTAATACTTTTCCTTTTAAATCATTTGTGTTGGCTGCACTTCTTTGCGCGTCCTGACTATAGAATTCTTTTTCAGGGCGCTCATCCAAAGGTGCATATCCTTTAGAAGGAAAAGGAGTAGAGCTATCGCCTGTAGAGAGGAATAAGTTTCCATCTTTATCCCACGCCAGTGAGCCACCGTGGTGAGATCCGCTATTTTCCTCGACAGGTACTTGCAGTAAAATTTTCTCAGAGGTTACATCCAACGTGTTGTCTTTTGTAATTGTAAAGCGAGAAAGATTAAATAGGATGGGCTCAACATCTGTTGGTGGAGCATAATATAAATAAATAAAATTGTTGGTTGAGAAATTAGGATCGAGCGTTACACCGATCAAACCTGCGCCTCCTTTTGTTGTTACATCAAAGCGATGCACAAGAGAATATTTTCCAGTGGTTGTATTATACATGCCAAGGTTTGCTGTTCGCAATTCGCTGAAGAAAATTCTACCATCATCTGATACGGCCAGCTCCATCGGATTGTTAAGATCATTGACCAGTACCGTTTTCGTGAATCGATTTTCCTCAGGTGCTGCTACTGCGTATGATTTGCTGTAGTCCAATTCGCCTGTTCCCATGGCATACTTGATTCCCCCTAAAAGATGGTCAAGAAACAAGGGCTCACTATAGGAGCTATCCTCATGTCCGCTGCCTGTATAAAATGCACGCCCACCGTCAAACTCGTGATACCATGCAATAGGATGGTTTCCATTTGTGCCACCATCATACGTGCTTTCATCAAGGTAGGCTAGAAAATGAAGGTCGCTATAAAAGGATTTATAATTATACCACTCATCTGTGCGTTCCCATCGATCCGGCAAATGCGAAGTAGATACATGCGTTTTATCCGTGACATCAATGGTTGCTTTGCGCACATTTGAATTGTGTGGATGACTTTCGAAATACGCACCCATTAGTTTGCCGTACCACGGCCATTCATATTCTGTATCCGCCGCAGCGTGAATGCCCACATATCCACCGCCCGCCTGTATGTAGCGCTCAAAGGCTGCTTGTTGTTCGGCATTCAGAACATTGCGTGTTGTATTATTAAAAATAACGGCCTTGTACTTTTTTAGATTTTTATCTGTGAATAGCGAAGCATCTTTCGTTGTGTCTACAGCGAAATTATTTTCTACTCCCAATTTCATAAGGGCAGCATTCCCATAAGGAATAGAAGAATGTTTCCAGCCATTCGTTTTAGAAAAAACCAAAACGCGTGGTCCTGAATCGGTACATGCATTGAATAGGAGTGCCACGCTGACAATCAGCAAAAGGGAAGTTCTGTTGCATGGATTACGAAGGATCATAATTTCTGTTAGTATTGTTTATTCAACTTTTCAAAGATGGCGATATTTTCTAGCCTTATTTTTATACACTTGCCGGGTCGGGATGTACATATCCCATTCTATACTCTCTTTGCAAAAGTGCTGTAGCTTCCTGGTCGCCAACAACTGTTCTTGTCTTCGGATCATACACCAACGGTCTTCCCAACTTCAAGGCAACATTAGCCAAAATACAACTTGCTGTTGATATATGTCCTTGCTCAATGTTGGCAACAGGAAGGCCATTCGTTTCTATCGCATGAAGAAAATTGCGCATGTGCTCACGTGTAGCAGGCGCGGCGTGAATTTCCATTCCTTCCTCTTTTACATCCTCTGGATATTTTTCTTTTTCGTAAACAGCTTCCATGTGGATGGGTTTACCTTCTCCCACTGGTGTGAAGTCATACTTGAAGGGATCGCCAGCTAATGTTCCTTTCGCTCCGTAGATTTTAAATGCCCATGGATATTCCGGATCGGCAGGCGTGCCCCATGTACGATGTTGCCAAACACAATTGAGTTCATTGTATTCAAAGATTGCTCCTTGTGTATCGGGAATGTTTGAACTGCTATCTTTTTGAACATAAATACCACCTGTAGAACTGATACGTGTGGGCCAGCCTAGTTGGAGCATCCACCGTACAGCATCAAACATGTGAATGCACATGTCACCCATAATGCCATTACCGTATTCCATGTATGCGCGCCATCTTCTGTGTGGCAATCCAGTATAAGGACGAAGAGGAGCGGGGCCTGTCCACATATTATAATCGAAGAAATCAGGAACGGGTTGCTTGTCTGGATTTGCTTTGCTGCGCATGTGATAGTAGCAACACAATTCCACATGTGATACTTTGCCCAACAAGCCGGCATCAACAATATTTTTCTTCGCTTCCATTAGATGAGGTGTGCTTCTTCGTTGCGTTCCTACCTGTACCACACGCTTATATTTTTTTGCGGCAGCCACAATGGCTTCACCTTCTATCACATCAACACTGATGGGTTTTTGTACATAGATATGTGCGCCCGCTTTCATGGCATCAATGGCCTGAAGTGCATGCCAATGATCGGGCGAACCTATTAAAACTATATCGAGTTTGTTTTCAGAAAGCATTTTTTTGTAATCCGTATAAAGCTTAGGTGACTTTCCTGATTTTTGTCTTTGCTTGATAAGGGTGGCTGCGTTTTCCATCATGTGTTTATCCACATCGCATAAGGCTACCACATCTACTGGTGACACTTGTATCAACCGGCAAAGGTCGCTCTTTCCATACCACCCAGTGCCGATAAGGCCCACGCGATAATTTTTTTCAGGATTCAATACTCCCATTCCGAAAGAATCTAATGATGAGATAGCGAGTGTGGCAGCGGCAGTGCCTTTAATAAAGTTACGTCTGTTTAACATGGTTTGATACGAGTTGATTTATAGCTTTTAAAAAGATAAGTATAGCATTATCTAAATGATAATTGGTGCGAATGCTTCTGCGCCTTAAGGGCTAGCTCACAGGTGAGGAAGCAATGTTGTTGTGTCATGGCTGTTTCGGTGCGGTTGATAATATCATTTGCCAACTGTTCACCATAAGGTAAATTCACATCTGAACAATCTATGTGGCGCGTTTCTTTTCCATCTACTAAAAATAAATGGTTGCCGCCATCACGCCCGGCAATGTCTACATTCTTTCTGATTTCAATAAATCCTTCTGTGCCCAGAATGGTTAAGCGTCCATCGCCCCAACTTTTTAATCCATCGGGTGTAAACCAGTCAACACGGATGTAACCTGTACCACTACGGCTGCGCAAGGTCATGTCACCAAAGTCTTCAAAGTTTGGATACTGAGGATAATGTACATTACCTACCTGTGAGCAGACCACTTCACCTTCCGTTGAATTTGTAAAGTAGAGAAACTGATCCACCTGATGCGCAGCAATGTCGCAGATGATGCCGCCATAATATTTTTTATCAAAGAACCACTCAGGACGTGAAGGAATATTCATTCGGTGTGGCCCTAGTCCAATGGTTTGAACAACTTGCCCGATGGCGCCTGCTTTAACCAACTCACCCGCTTTCACGGTTGCTTTGTTTTCAAAGCGCTCACTAAACATGATGGAATAAATTTGCTTTGTTTTCTTCTGCACTTTTCGCACTTCGGCAAGTTGATCCAACGTAATGATGCCGGGTTTGTCAGACATGTAATCTTTTCCATGGTTCATTACCTGTATTCCCAAGGGTGCACGATCGATGGGAATGCCAGCACTTAACACCAACTGAATGGCCTTATCTTCCAGAATTTCTTTCTCACTTTTTGCCAGTTTTGCCTGAGGATATCGCTTCGAAAAATTTTGTGCGAGGTCAGCTTCTTTTGCATAGAATGATACCAACTCACCACCGTTACGAAGCATGGCTTCGGTTTGTCCGTAGATGTGGCCATGATTAAGGCCTATGACGGAGAATTTGATTGTGTTTTTAGCACGCCTGGTAATGATGCCTGGCGCTGCTGAAAGATGGGTTGCAAAAGATGTGGAGGCGATACCCACCGCAGCACCTAATGTTCTTTTTAAAAATTTTCTTCTATCTGATTCTTGCATACATGTGGGCTGTAAAATGGAACCTTAAAGTAAGCTAAACATTGAATGAATAAAAATGTATTGGAAGGACAGGACGGAATAGGGGATGTGTGGTGTTTTGATGATGTTCTTGAATGCTATTGGTTTGAATTTTTATTGGAAGCTGCTTTTACGCAATCAAAATGAACATGCTTTTTGCTGCTCTGCCTTATTTTATTTTTATTTCGCATAACAATAAAACCAAAAACCCTTAGATCATGAAGATCAAAACCACATTACTCATTACCATTTTCGCCTTTGCTATAAGGTCCTAGCGGGGTCTTCGTTTCGAGACCCCGCTTAACGCAAACTTCTGTTGAGGTCTTAATTTTTTTGTTGTTTGAAAGTGATACTTTCTGCTCTGCCTTATTTTATTTGCATAGCAATAAAAAAACAAAAACCCTTATATCATGAAAATCAAAACCACATTACTCACAACTCTTGTCGCCTTCGTTATAATCTCTTGTGCTTCTCATAAGAATGTTTCTGACGAGAAACTTTACAACACAACTTGGGAACTGGATTACATCTCTGGGCCACGCATTGCTTTTGATGGATTATATCCGGACAAAAAACCTATAATTACTTTCGACAAAACAACGAAAAAGGTTACTGGCAATAATAGCTGTAACGGCTACATGGCAGATTATACCGTAACTGGCAATTCCATTTCTTTTGGAGAACCCGGACCTACAACCATGATGTTTTGTGGCGAAGGAGAAAAAGTTTTTTTGAATACGATGAAAAAAATAAACAAGTATAGCTTTGATCAAGACGGAAAATTAAATCTGATGATTGATGATGTGCCGATGATGCGATTTGAAAAAGCTAAGAACTAATGCATCCATCAGAGAATTATTAGCATTAAAAAAATAGAGTAACCTTAAAACAACAAATATGAAGAATCTAATTTTTTTTACCCTTGCATTAGTTTCCATAGTAGCGTGTAAAAATAATACAAAAACAGAAAACCAATCGGTAACAAAGGAAGAAAATTCAGTAAAGGAATTATCTGAAAAAACGATTTTAGAGACAGGTTGCTATGAATATAACGACAATGGCAGCAGCGTTAAAATGAAAATTACCGAAGCAAATGAAAACGTAACGGGAGACCTGAACATTGCGTATGCCGAAAAGGATGCCAACCAAGGAAACTTTATCGGCACATTAAATGGCAACAAGCTTATTGTCACCTATACATTCAACTCCGAAGGAACAGAAAGTGCAAGGGAAATGGCATTTTTGATTAAGGATAACAGCTCATTGAAGGCTATGGAGAATTAAATGAAAAGGGCACAAAATTTAAGGACACAAGCACCATTAAATACACCTCTACAATGCCTTTAAAAAAAGTAGATTGTGATAAATGAAAAGCAGGTTATTTGTTCAGCAATGGACAATCCATTTCCAGGTTAATGAAACCAACATAAATCGAACAATGAAATTAGCCATCTTATTCCCCTTTGCTTTCTTGTTGGCGTTGAGGGCAAATTCACAGGATCTATTGAACGGACAAGACAAGATTAATTACAAGTCCCTTTCTCAACGTTGGGAATTAAACAAGGAAGATAAAAAGGGTACTTTTCGTTTAACGTCCTACAAACCGTTTTACGTAACCGCTGGCAGGAGATCTAATAATCCCAATCTGCAACCCTATAGTGAAAACCCAGACTATAGCGTGCCAGAGCCCAAGCCATACAATAATTACGAAGCGCGATTTCAGTTGAGCTTTAAAACCAAAGTATGGAATCGTTTTTGTTTGGCTATGGCGATTTGTGGGTCGCCTTCTCACAGGTTGCCCATTGGCAGATATACAACACGGAACTATCAAGGCCTTTTAGGGAATTAAATTATGAGCCCGAGGTAATATTGAATTTCCCATTGAATTTTAAGTTTATAGGATTTGATTTCCGTATGGCGAGTATTGGTTTTGATCATCAATCGAATGGTAGAGATCTGCCAAGGTCAAGAAGCTGGAACAGGGTTATGTTTAATTTTGCTATGGAAAGGAAAAATTTGCAAATCAATTATAAAACCTTGGTTAAGGTTGAAAGACGAGATTGATGAAAATCCTTTGATTACAAATTATATTGGTCGCGCAGAAGCTATCGTTGTTTATAAACTGAACAAACACACTTTTTACGTAATCGCAACCAACTCATTGTCCTTTAGCGACAATCATGGTAGTCAACAATTCAATTACCTCTAACCTATAAAAGCAAATCTTAGGGCGCAACTGCAAATCTTTAACGGTTACGGAGAAACTTTGATCGACTATAACCATAAGCAGACTACCGTAGGAATCGGTATTTCTTTTGTGGACTGGTAAGGTTTTCAATGTATCAGATTATGCAACAGTTGTACAAAATTGAAATTTCAAAAGTAGTGGAAATACGTTAAGGTCATGATAATAGGTAGAACCAAATTAAAGATCTTATGGAATTGGAATTAAAGATACTTTCCTCACAAGACACAAATGACTTTATTGAACGCATGAAGATATTTGGTAATGTTTTTGAAATGGGAGATTTAAAAATACTTGACAATACGTATTTAGAAAGCCTTATGAACAAGCCTGATTTGTTAGTTCTAATTGCAAAGTGCAACAATGAAGTTATTGGTGGGCTAACGGTGTATGTTCTTCACAGGTATTACTCCACAAAACCTATCGCTTACATTTATGATGTTGGGGTTAAGCCTGATCATCAACGAAAAGGCATTGGAAAAAAACTAATTTCACACTTGATCCAATATTGTAAAGAAAATGATTTTGAAGACGCTTATGTAGAAGCAGAAACTGACGATATACAAGCAGTAAATTTTTACAAAACAACACAAACAACTAGCATATTACAGGCTACTCATTTCACCTATTCATTTGATATACCAAATCGGTACAATGATCCTTGTTGGTTAAGAAAATTAACATGAGAGAAGCGCTCAAAGTATTTGTTACCATCTCCTTATTATTTTGCAAATTAGTGATAGATTAAGATTTTAATTGACAACATCAGAAGTGACGCTACTTAACGTAAAGGAAATTGGGCTGCAGGGTGAAGGTCACTTTGCCTTAAAAGATATCAGCTTTTCCCAAAAAAATCATGAACGCATTGCCATTGCCGGTGAAACGGGGTCGGGCAAGAGTACATTGCTAAAAGCCATTGCCGGATTGGCCCAACCCGATAGTGGTGAAATTCTTTTTCAAAACGAAAAGGTTGTGGGGCCTAATGATAAGCTTGTGCCGGGTCATGAAAAGATCATCTACCTTTCTCAACATTTTGAACTGCCAAAATTTTTGAGGGTAGAGCAAGTTCTAGCGTATGCCAATACATTATCAGAAACGCGTGCTTCCACTTTATATGATGTGTGTCGCATTGGCCATTTGTTAGAACGAAAGACCGATCAGTTGTCAGGTGGTGAGCGCCAACGGATAGCCATTGCACGGTTGCTATCAACCAATCCTGATTTGCTGTTGTTGGATGAACCGTTTGCTCATTTGGACTTGGAGAATAAGAATACGATGAAATCCATTCTCTGGGATATCAGCCGGAAATTAAAAATCACCTGCATTCTGGTTTCACATGATCCACTTGATACACTCTCGTGGGCTGATAAGATTTTGGTAATGAAGGATGGCGTCATTGTTCAAATGGATTCTCCGGAAACGGTTTACACACAGCCCGTGAATGAGTATGTTGGCGGATTGTTTGGAAAGTATAATTTGATTCCACCAAAGAGCGCCAAGTCTATCGCGAAACAATTGGCTATAGATTCAAAAGGACTTGCTCTGTTTTTCAGGCCAGAGAATGTTAAGGTTGGAAATTCGAAAAGAAAAAATAGCGTAAAAGGAATTATTCGGAGTACGCACTTCTTTGGAAGTTATCTCGAGTTGGAAGTATCTGTAGCGGATATCGTTGTGAACGTAAAGACCAATTCATTACAGTATGATGTTGGTGATAAAGTGTACTTGTCAATTCCTAAAAAGTCAATTTGGTATTTGTAAGATGTGATGTTGTATATTCGCAAGTGCTACGTTAAAATTTGTTTATAAAATGTCTCCAACCCATACTCACGCAGCTTGCAGCTAGTAACTTGAAGCTTTAAAAAATATACGAATGAAAATATTAGTTTGTGAAGATGATGAAGTGGTTTTAAAATCCATTGAGGTAGCATTGAAAGATGTTGCTGACCTGGTGCTGGCGCGTGATGGAAGACAGGCCCTAAAATTTCTTGAAGAAGATAATGATTTCAATATTATTATCACCGACATACATATGCCGCATTATAACGGTGATGATGTGTTGAAGCTTGTACGCGAAGAACAAAAAAAGAACACGCCTATTATCATGCTCTCATCTGACGGGGAAGAAGAGGTGATTGCATTGGCGCTAAAACAAGGTGTAAATGATTTTATCGTAAAGCCTGTTGATTCAATGAAATTGAAAAAGTTGGTTTTGAAATATCTGTAAGTTGTCAGGATTGGGACTTTTTGGATTAGATGATGGAAGGATTGGTTTGGTGATTTGAAACTAATCCATTCAACATCATAAGAATGCTAACTAAGAGGTTTACTAAAAAACGCTATTGTTCTTTCCCATGGCTGGATCTTAAATGGATCAGTTTCTATGGCTTAACGACTTGGCGGGACAAAGGGGAAAATTCAGGGAGAATTTTGTTAATAATAATATCTTGCATTAAAGTAGGATGAGAGCTTGGCAGGGAGTGCCCTGCATTTTCAAACCAGAAAAGTTGCTTCTTTGGCGCTTTTAGTTGTTCATAATATTTCTCTGTTAGTTGTGAATTCGTCTGAAAATCGTTTCGCCCTACAAAAAAATATACTGGGCATTTTAATTCTTTGGCGCTTTCAACCAGGTTATCCATCGAAGCTTTATTGAATACATCCAACCATGTGCTTGACCAGTTTTCCACATATTCCTTTGTTGCGCGAAATTTTTGTCCGCCATAGTCTTGCAGCCATTTTCTGTGATAATATAATTGCTCACCCGTAGCGAAAGGAATGGTAATGAAAGAGAGCTCTTCTAGTTCAGTTTTGTTATGCTTTGCTGTAGCTTTGGTTTTCATTAGGTCAAGAATAATGCGTTCACTTTCCAATTGATTTACCATTGGGCAAATAGGAATGTAGGCATATAGAAGTTCCGAATAATTCTTTGCTATGTAGAATCCCAGATACGTGCCCCACGAATGACCAACCAGGTAAACTTTTGGATGATTGAATTTTTTTAACAACCATTCAATCATTTCATGTGTGTCATCTTCAAACTGATCTACAGAAAGGCCCCGAGGAGATTTGTTTAATGCGAGCGTCTTTCCAGATTCGCGCTGATCCCACTGCACCACCACAAAATGTTCAACCAGTTTGTTGGTAAATTTATCGCTGTAGCCCATCACCGAATTGCCCGGTCCGCCATGTAAGAAAAGTAAAAGCGGTTTAGTGCGATCAGTACCTTTAAGGGTAATGTATTGTTGTATTCCCCCCACCATCACGGATTGGGCAGTGTCGATGGGTACTTGAGAATAAATGCTCACACAACCCGACATAAATAAAAAAAATAGAATTAACACCCTCCTCATCCTGAATTCATTTACCGTTCGGCAAATTCACATTTTTAAAACTCAAATAAAGTCCTAAATTTCTAGCTAAATAAGTAAACTATGAAGCAATTTATTTCACGAAGAAAATTTATCGTAGGATCAGCCACCTTGGCCGGGGCAGCGATCACCTCCAATATTATTGGGGCACCCGCTATTATCCGTAGTCTGGGCAAACCCAATTCACTGTTTAAAGGAGTGCAGATTGGAACGATCACGTATTCGTTTCGTAGCATGCCCACCGATGCTGAAAATATACTGAAGTACTGCCTTGATGCCAATGTTAGTGCTATTGAACTTATGGGAAACACGGCAGAACAATTTGCCGGAGCTCCGGATCAACCTAATTTATCAAAAGAGGAAAAGGCTGTTCTTCTTGCAGATTGGCGAAAGGGTTTATCGATGGAAAAGTTTAAGCAACTAGCCGAGATGTATAAGAAGGCTGGCGTTTCTATTTATGCCTACAAACCAAATGCATTTTCGCCATCCAATACAGATGCAGAAGTACATTATGGAATGAAAGCAGCGCAAGCACTTGGAGCAAGCCATGTTACCCTTGAAATACCAAAAGAAGCAGGGCAGACAAAGCGTCTTTCCGATATAGCGGCTAAGTTTAATATGTTGGTTGCTTACCATGGGCACGAACAGCAAACACCAACCATATGGGATTCTGCACTCAGTGAGTCAAAATACAATGCGCTCAATTGTGATCTTGGTCACTACACAGCAGCAGGCTATAATGCAGTGGAACTGGTAAAGGCAAAACATGACCGCATTGCAAGCGCCCATTTAAAAGACAGGCAAAACAAAGAGCATGGTCGTGCAAATCTTCCATGGGGCACAGGTGATACACCCCTTGTTGAAGTGCTTCAACTCATGAAAAAGAATTCGTATAAATTTCCCGGTACGGTGGAATTAGAATATGAAATACCTGCAGGGTCAGATGCCGTGAAGGAGGTGGCCAAATGTGTTGAGTATTGTAAAAAAGCTTTAGGGGCTTGATATATTCAGGAAGGCTTCTTTGTAATTTCAAAAGGACAATGCCTGCACCCACATTCACAACAATAGCCACGCTTCAGATGATAGGCTTCGGTAAAAACCATTGCGCCATCTACAAGATAAAAATCAACACCTTCTTGCGGTGAAGAATTTTTGTTTTCCGAATCGGTTGATGGAGGCTTTTCCGGGTCTGACATTTTATTTTTAAAAAAGAATACTGACAGCCACACGAAATAGTTGGCTGTCAGCACTTCAAGAGGGAGTCCTTCTGAGTAATTTTTATAATCTAAATGTGACACCAGCATTTATGTTAAAGCGCATGGTGCTATAGCCATACACTTCTACATACTTTTGGTTCAGGATATTTTTGGCGTCTGCAAATAGTTTTATGTGACCATCAAGCATAGCATATTCCGCATAAACATCGAGCAGTTGGTAAGCATCAAGGCTTACGATACTATTTGAGAAGTTGGCAGCATCATAGAAATTATCCTTACGATTGCTGTACGTTTTGTAATTCACACTCACATAAAATGCTTTTGAAAAAAGGTACCCCACATTGATGCCGACTGAATGTTTTGGGCGTTTCAATAAATTGAAATAGGTAGTGTCTTTGTCTGCAAATGTTTTTGTAGTCACATCCCCATCAACAAATGCATAGTAGGCTTTTATTGTTAGGCCATTATCCAGTTTAACCGTAGGTTCTATTTCAAAACCTTTGTCATTTTGTTCATTCAGGTTTTCATAACCATCGGCACCGTATGTAATAACGTTTTTGATTTGTCTGCTAAATACCGTTGCACGTATATCAAACTTATTGTTAACGCCAATGTATTGTACGCCGGCTTCCGGGCTTGAACTTTCCTGTGCCTTAAGGTTTTTGTTAGATCCCCATTGGCCGTAAAGTTCGTTTAAGGTAGGTGCTTTAAAACCGGTAGTGTAGTTAACAAAAACTTTTATGCGGTTATTGATTAAGTAGGAGGGGTTAAGGTTATAGGTAAACGCATTGCCAAAAGTTGAATGTTTATTATAACGCGCTCCTACCTCTGCTGAAAATCCACCAACATTCTTTACAAAAAATGATGCATATGGACTCACAATGTTTATAGAAGGATCTTTCTCTGTGGCATTCGCATCTTTCATGCTGTGCAACTGATAGTTTACTCCGGCCAATACTTGAAAGTTTTCACCAAAATTATTTTGTACATACACTTCTGCATTATCAAAATCACCATAGTAAGAATAGGTAATAGGGTCGTTGTTATAATCTAATTGATGAAAAAGCCGTTCTGATTTTGCGTGGCTGTATTGTGCATTGAACGATCCCGTTGCAAATGAAAGCTGGCCGGTAAGGCCGTAGTTAAGCACCTTTGCATTGTACTTGTTTATAGGATCATCGGCAAAAGAACCGCCATCATATTTTCCATCGAAATCACTGAAGCGTACAAACGGACGGAGTGATAATGTTTTGATAGGCCTTACAGAAAAATTTGCCTGGATAGCATTTTGCGAATAACCATCCTTATCAAATGTGCCGGTCTCTTTATCATCCAGTGCTTCACTTATGCCATCCGTTTTGAAACGCGTATAGCTAACGTTGTAGTCAAAAATAGTTGTGCTGCCTGATGCACCTACGTTAGCTTTGCTTGTATGGTAGGTTCCATAACTGGCCATAGCAGAAGCACCAAAGGGTTTGTCACCTTTGTCTTTTGTGATGATGTTGATGACGCCGGCAATAGCATCTGTTCCGTACAAAGTTGATTGACTTCCTTTAAGGATTTCAATACGTTTTATTTGATCGATGGGAAGCATGCGTAAATCAAAAGCTCCTCCAATACCACTGGGGTCAGTCACCGGGATACCATCCAACAAAATTAATGTGTACTGTGTGGAAGCGCCTCTCAGAAAAACGGACTTGTCTTTTCCTGTGTTACTGTTGGCTCCATTCACAAAAAGGCCGACTTGTTCATTGAGTAATTGAGAAAGATCTTTGCCTGCACTTCTACTGAGTGTGGCTTCATCAATTACGGTTACGACTTTACCGGTTTCGGTTTGGTTCTTTGGAAATTTTGTAGCCGTGACTACCACTACTTCGTTAAGGGTTCGCACGGAATCCTGTTCTTGCTGGGCGCTTGTTTGATTTGGTGCCAACCACCAAAGGGCAATTAAAGATATTGCCCAGACTTTTCTCTCTCTTTTCATTTGAAGAATTGTTAAAAATTAATTTTGAAAAAAGAGTAAAAGGCTGGAATGGGACTTTGATTTGTTTGATGTACCGTATGCATCAGGCTCACCAACAAACTCACTTGTCACACTCGTTGCTTTTTACCCGAAGCATTGAATTGAACGATGTGTAGTTGGCAGGTCTCCTGGCTTACATCATTTGTCTTTACCTTCCCATTCCAAATTCAGAACAGTGGTAATTGTTAAGACAAACGGTTACGATGTTTACAGTTGCGGGTACAGCCTCTGACTTTAACAGAGTTCCCATTTAGTCCCGACCAATGTCGGGAACCAAAACACGGTGCAAGTATAGGGATAAGTTTGGAATTGCAAAAACTAGTTATGAGAGATGAGCTACGAGCTTCGAGTTATAAAAGCTGCGAAGTAAAACGGAAAGTATGCATTTATCATCATTACGATTTCACACCAACGGGATTGAAAAAGTTTGGAACTGCGGACGAATAGCAAGTGCTACTAGTAGATCGCAGTTCCTAAGAATTATTTCGTTTCTGTTTCCATTACCACCAACCCTGGATAAGATGAGTCAGGTGCGTCTTCTGCTGTGATAAAAAAGCCAATAGGCTTGTAAGGACTTACGGTTTCCATCGATGCTTTTAGTGTGTTTGAAAACAATCCACTGGAAACATTTAAATGTCCGATATTGCGAGCTCCGTTCTCTTGGGTTTTCATCCATACGACATAGGTGTCGCGCGCTGGTGTGAGTTGAGAAGGTTCAGCAAGACGTTCTACTTTAAGCTTTATGTTATAGTTTTTATTATTGTCGGATTTGACTGTAACTTTTCCTTCAGCGGCTGGGACAACACTAGACTTGTTGAAGTTGAATTTCTGAGAGCAGGAACTTAAAAGTACGGCTGCAAAAAAAATAAGAATGAAAGATTTTAATGATGCTAAATGGGGAGTAACGCGTGGTAGGTTCATAAGTATGGATT